>CAJJQT010000094.1 GCA_905193995.1 uncultured Porphyromonadaceae bacterium
AACAGCGTCTACTGGCTCAACACCTTAGGCACGACAAAGGCAGCTCCCGATGTGTTCTACGCCGGCGAGAAGATTTTCACCGGTTCGCTCTACGACGCCGGCAACAGCTATGCCAACAACTTCGCCCTGACCAGGACCGACACCGACGGCACTGCCCTGTGGACCATATATTCCGACTCCGGCGACTATGCCTCGGAAAACGGCGGCCTGGCCGTCGGCGCTGACGGCGCCGTGTACTTCGCCGCCAAGGTGCGCCATACCGACGGCCTCACCGACGCCGACCTCACGCTCACCGACGCCACCGGCACCGGATACAAACTTTTGGGTAGCGTCGAAAAACGCTACTATGTAATGGTGATCGGGAAGGCCGACGCCGACGGCCGTATCGAGTGGCTGCGGACGGTCGACGTGGCTCATGGCGCCATTCCCTCGGGCGCCAAGGACTTCATCGCCGACGGTTTCACAGTCAAGGACCTCGTCCTCGACGGCGCAGGCGACATCTATGTCTGCGGCAGCCACAGCATGGATCTGTCGTTTCCAAAGGCCGGCGGCGCGGTAGAGACTCTGAGCCCGCGCAACACCGCCGACTGGAACGGCAGCGGCTCGTGCGGCGACCTCTTCATAGCCAAGCTCGACTCCGACGGTTACTATCTGGGCAGCCTGACAGCCGCCGGCGCCCCGGTGAAGTACGAGACACTTCTCTGCATGGAGAGTGGCCGCGACAAGATTTACTTCCAGGGCTACGCCAACGCCGATGCGGCAGCTGAGGCGACTCTCGGCGGCAAGCCTTTCAAGGTTGGCACGACCGTATCGCCTTTCGTAGGCTGTCTTGATACCGCGACACTCACGGTCGACTGGCTCAGCTGCATGGCCGGCCAGAAGGTAGGCGCCCAGCTTGCCATCCAGAACACCGGCCTTACTCTCAGCAACGGCACCCTGTGGCTTGCCGGGCAGTTCAACGGCCGGTTCACAAGCTGCGACGACCCGTCGAAGAGCGTCAGCAGCGTGCAGCACGCGCAGCGCGAGGGCATGCTTGTGAAATTCAATGCCGCCGACGGCAGCTGGCTCGCCGCCGTGGCCTCGCGCGAGGGCTTTACCTCCGATGCCGCCATCGGCGCGTATATGAAAGCTGTACAGGCACCCGGCGATGCCGCCAGAGTGTATGTCTACGGCTACATATGGGGCGTCGGAGGCGGAGTGTTCCTCCGCGGATACGATGCATCCACGCTTGCGGCCCTTCCCGACCACAGCTGGACCCTGATCACCAGTGCGGGCACCCTGTCGGCGCGCGAGATCGCCTATAGCCCCGCAGCGGGAACTGCCTACGTCACGGCCCGTTCCAACAAGGCCTACTCCTGTCTGGGGGGCGTCACTTCGGCCGATCCCGACGCATGGTCGGTGTGCGCCGCACGCTTCAATCTGCCCAAGTCACTCGTCTCGGGTGTGGAGAATGTGGCCGTGGACGCATCTGAAGCCGCCGATACGGCTGTCTACGACATCTGCGGCCGCTTCGTCGGGCGCTCGCTCGAGGGGCTGCCCGCAGGCCTTTACATCACCGGCGGCAAGAAAGTGCTGGTAAAGTGAGGTAGCCAGGTGAAGGCATTTCTGACAATACTTTTGGCAGTGTCCTCTGTCGCGGCGCGCGCTGTGGCAGGGGACACCGTTGCGGCCGACACCGCAGCAGCAGCCGTGCCGCCCGGTGTGGAGCAGCTGCGCGAGATCACGGTCACGGCCCGCGAGTCGGCCGGCGCCACCACCTCGTCGCGCATCGGCCGCGACGCCATGTCGCACCTGCAGCCCTCGAGCTTCACCGACCTGCTCGAACTCCTGCCCGGCAACATATCGCATGATCCGCGGACAGGCGCCTTCAACGCCATAAAGCTGCGCGAGACCGGCACTGTAGGCGCCACAGGCACCGAAGTCGAGAACCCCGACTACGCCATGTCGTCGCTCGGCACCGCATTCAACATCGACGGCGCGCCGGTGAGCAACGACGCCGCCCACCAGAGCGTCGGCATCGAGGCATCGACGGGCCGCAGCGCGGTCAACCGCGGCGTCGACATGCGGTCGCTCGCCACCGACAATATCGAGAGCGTCGAGATCGTGCGCGGCATTCCGTCGGCCGAGTACGGCAATCTGACCTCGGGCGTCGTGAACATCCGGCGCACGCGGCGCGCCACCCCGCTGTCGGCCCGCTTCAAGGCCGACGGCTACAGCAAGCTCTTCTTCGTCGGCAAGGGGATTGCCGTCGGACCCGAAGGGCGCAACACCCTCAACGCCGACATCGGCTGGCTCGACAGCCGCACCGATCCCCGCAACAGCCTCGAGAACTACCGGCGCATCACGGCCTCGGTGCGCGCCTCGCTCGAGTGGGAGCAGCCACGGCTGCTCACCCGATGGGACGTGGCCGCCGACTACACCGGCACGGCCGACCGGGCCAAGTCCGATCCCGACATATCGCTCATCCGCATCGACCGCTACGATGCCGACAGCCACCGCGAGTCGCTTACGTCGTCGCTCTCGTTCAATTTCCGCTCGCTGCCGTGGCTGCGGCGCGTCGACTTCCGCGCCTCGGCCTCATACGGCCGCGAACGCCTCGTGCGCGAGCGTCAGGTAGCCCCGTCGCGCCCCGTCGTGGCTCCGGTAAGCAGTGCTCCGGGTGTCCACGACGGAGTTTTCATCACCGGCGAGTACATATCGCACTACCTCAGCGACGGACGCCCCCTGAGCCTCTTCGCCAAGCTGAGCCTCGGCGGCCCGGTGCCGGTGTGGAGTGCGGCTACGCAGACCTACAAGGCCGGCGTCGAATGGACCATGGACAAGAACTACGGCCGGGGCCAGGTCTACGATCCGATGAAGCCGCTCTCGGCCTCGTGGACATCGCGTCCGCGGGCCTACCGCGACATTCCGGCGCTCAACACCGTGTCGTTCTATGCCGAGGACAACCTCAATACTGAGGCCGGCTACGGCACGCTCGAGCTGCAGGCCGGTTTCCACGGCATCGTCATGGCCGGCCTCGACCGGCGCTATGCCCTGGCCGGCAAGGTGTACATCGATCCGCGCCTCAACGCCGTGTGGCGCCTCCCCTCATACACGGCCGGCCCCCGCGCCCTCGACGTTTTCATCGCCGCGGGTTACGGAACCACCACCCGCATGCCCACCGCCGACTATCTCTATCCGCAGGCAGCCTATCTCGACCTGCTGCAGCTCAATTATTTCAACACGGCCGACCCCGCCGCGAGCCGCGTCAGCCTCCGCACCTACGTCAACGACGCCACCAACTACGGCCTTCGCGCGGCCCGCAACCGCAAGTGGGAAGTCCGCGCGGGCGCGCAGCTGGGAGGCAACCGCCTGTCTGTCACATATTTCGAGGAGCACATGAATTCGGGCTTCCGCTATTCGACCGTATACGGGGCCTATGAGTACACCAGGTACGATCCGTCGGGCATAGAGCCGGGAGCATCCGCCCCCGCGCTTGACGGGCTCCCTTCGACGCAGGAACGTGTGCTGCGCGGCTACCGCCGGGCCGAAAACGGCAGCCGCATCGACAAGCGCGGCGTCGAGTTCCAGCTCACCACTGCCCGCTGGCGACCCCTGGCAACGTCGCTTACCGTCACGGGTGCCTGGTTCCGTACCCTCTACAGCAACTCGCAGATGCTTTTCGACCCGGTCGACGATGTCGTGGGCGGCACGGCCGTGAGCGACCGCTATGTGGGACTGTACGACACTAACGACGGCCGCGTCAACGAGCAGTTCAACACCAACTTCATGTTCGACACGCAGATCCCGCGTTTCGGCCTCGTGTTCACCGCCACGGTGCAGTGCATGTGGTATGTCAAGTCGCGCCGTCTGCGTCAGGACGGCACCCCCAAGGCCTATCTCGACGCCATCGACGGCCTGCTCCACGACTTCGGCAGCGCCGAAGCCGACGCTCAGCTCGCCTCCCTGGTGCGCCACTACAGCGAGGCCCTTTTCGACACCTACACGGTGCCTCCGGCCCTCTATCTCAACCTCAAGGTCTCCAAGACCATCGGCCGCTGGCTGAGGATGGCCGTTTTCGTCAACCGCATAGCCGATTATCTGCCGTCGTACACGCGCAACGGGCTCCGGGTGCGCCGCTCGGCCGACGCTTATTTCGGCATGGAACTTAATTTTACGCTATGACTTTCAGAAATCTTTTCATTATATCTGTCTTAGGCGCGGCGGCCGCCTCGTGCGGCGACAGCGGCGCCGACGTCGCCGTTTTCGATGCCGCGGTCGAGGTGCAGTATCCCGTCGAGCTCGCCGGAGTACCCGTCGACGGCGCAGCGGTCACGTTCACCAACATCAGCAGCGGCGTCGAGTCGCGGTTCCCGGTCGATGCCTCGGGCGTCGTCACCCCGCGCCTCATCCCCGGCGTCTACGACCTCGAACTTTCCGGCACGGCCGTGCTCGAAAGCGGTGTGAGCTGCGGCGTGCGCGGCGTGGCCCGCAATGTAAGCATCACCGGCCCCGGCGACCCGATAGTTCTCACGGCATTCGTTACGGTCGAGACCGACGACCTCATCATCTCCGAACTCTACTTTACCGGCTCGCTGCAGCCCTCGGGCGACCAGTACTACGGCGACCAGTATTTCAAGCTCTACAACAACACCTCCCATGTCGTCTACGCCGACGGACTATCCATAGTCGAGTCGCAGTTCCTGACCACCCAGAAGTTCGTCTACACCCCCGACATCATGGCCGGGGCCATGAGCGTCGACGCCGTCTACACCATTCCGGGCTCGGGGACCGACTATCCCGTGCAGCCCGGAGGCGAACTTCTCATCGCCGACATAGCCATCGACCACCGTGCCGTCAATCCCAATTCCATCGACCTGAGCCACGCCGACTTCGAGTGGTACGACGAGAGTTCCGACCCCAGATACACCGATATCGACAATCCGGCCGTACCAAACCTCGACAAGTGGTACTGCTACACCCGCACCGTGTGGCTGCTCCACAACCGCGGCTTCAAGGCCTATGCCCTGGCGCGCATCCCCGTCGGCCGCGACGAGTACCTGGCCGGTTACCGCTACACCGCCGACTACGTGCAGGTGACGGCGGCCGCCTCATTCCCCATGTCGCGCACCTGCTACCGCCTCCCCAACGAGTGGATAACCGACGTGGTCACCTGCTCCGTGCCGTCCGATTTCAAGTGGAATGTGACGGCGCCCGGGCTCGACAGCGGCTGGACCGGTTGCGGCGAGATCGACGGCGACCGTAACCGCTACTTCAGGGCCGTGCGCCGCGCTGTGGCTGCCGAAGACGCCGGCCGCCTGATTTTGCGCAAGACCAACAATTCGGGCCATGATTTCAACGGCGGCGTCCGTCCTTCCGAAGTCGAGCGCCAGCGTGCGGCCGTCGACCGCTCCGGCACTCCCTGCGCCACACTCACCCTCGACGGCGTAAAACCTCTCCCGCAATGATGAAGCGCATTCTGACCGTAATGGCCCTCGCGGCCGCGTCGGCCGCCGGAGTCCATGCCCAGACTCTCGCCCGGCGCATCGTGCTCACCGACACGCTCTTCGAGTCGGTGCAGGTGCAGCCGCTGGCCAATCCGGCCCTGGCGCCGCTGCGTCAGCCCGTGTCGCTCTCGCATGTGTCGGCCGGATTCGCCCGCGCCGGCATGGACGCGGCCGTCGACTATGCCGTGGGCAAAGGCGCCGGATACGGATTTTTCGACGCCGCCACATACATGAAGCTCGGCCGCTCCACTGTGGCTGCGCACGCCTCGTACCGCAACGGGCGCCGCTTCGGCTCGCGCTTCTGCGAAGTGTCCGACCCGCAGCTGGTCTATCCCTATTATACGGCCGACGCCCTCGGCGGCGATTTCCGCGCCGAGGAGTACACCTTCGGCGGCTCTTACGCCTCTGACTTCGGCCGCGGGTGGATCTTCGGCGGACGCCTCGGCTACCGCGCCCTGCTCGAGTACCGCCGCGTCGACCCGCGCCCGCGCAACGTTGTCGGCCGGCTTTCGGCCGCCGTCGGCTTCGGCCGCCGTCTCGGCCGCTACCGTCTGGCTGTCGGAGCCGATGCGTTCCGCTACACGCAGACGGGCAGCATCACCTTCGTCAGCGAGCTCGGCGAGATACCGGTCTACCACCTCACCGGCCTCGGTCATCACTACGCACGGTTCGCCGGTACGGGCCGCTCGGCCTATTTCAGCGGTTGGAACCGCGGTGCCTCGCTCGCGCTGATGCCCGAAAGGCGCGGGGCCGTCGCAGCCGTGTCGTTCGGCCGGTTCACTTTCGACAAGATTCTGCGCGACATCGACAACCTGCCGCTCAACACCCTGCGGCGCGACACCTGGCAGGCCTCGGCCGGATGGTTCGACAGCGTTATGAGCGTAAGCGCCTATGTCACCCACGTCGCGCGCCGCGGCTGCGAGAACATCTTCGGTGAGCCGCAGGGCAACATATATCCCGAACTCTTTTCTCTCACAACCTACACCTCGCGTGTCACCGAACTGGGCCTGCGCGCCTGCCGCCGCTTCACTGTCCGCGGCGGCTGCGCCGACATCTTCGCATCGGTCTCGCACATGAGGGCCCGCGAGAGCTATCTCGGCGAGGTACCCGCCTCCGCGGCCCGCACCCGACGCACCCGCCTGGCCCTCGGCGCCCGGTGGGCCGCACCGCTGGCTTCGTGCTGCGTTATTATGCTCGCGCCGTCGGCCGAGCAGGTGTTCGGCTTCTATACCCGCGTCGGCGCTTCGGCGGCCTGCGACTTCCTCCTCCGCGCCGACAAGTCGGTTGGCGTTGTCCTGGGGGGTGCCTGGCGCCGCGCCTCGGCCCGCAACCGAGGCTACGACCTGTCGGCCGCCCTTACTTTTAAATTCTGACCTTAAACGACTGATAATTAAGATTTGACATATATGAGATTAAGATTTGCAATTCTTGCGGCTGTCGCGGCCCTCGCTTTCGGTGCCTCCGGAGCCGTCATCGATACGGATGTGCGCACCGGCACTCTCCCCAACGGCTTCACATATTATCTGCAGCACAACGCCAATCCCGCCGCGACGGCCGATTTCTTCTTTGCCCAGCGCGTCGGTTCGGTCAACGAGGACGACGACCAGCGCGGCCTGGCCCATTTCCTCGAGCATATGTGTTTCAACGGCACGGAGCACTTCCCCGGCAACAGCCTCATCACCTATCTCGAAAGCATCGGCGTCAAGTTCGGCGCCCATCTCAACGCCTACACTTCGACCGACGAGACCGTCTACAATATCTGCAAGGTGCCTGTCGCGCGGCCGTCGGTTCTCGACTCATGCCTGCTCATCCTGCGCGACTGGAGCTGCGCCCTGTCGCTCGACAGCGCCGGCATCGACGCC
>CAJJQT010000095.1 GCA_905193995.1 uncultured Porphyromonadaceae bacterium
CACCCTGCACTACACCCGCCTCGACAACCTCAACTCCCTGCCGGTAGTCAAGGACATCTTCTGATGAGCTGCCTTTAAAAAAAATTATACGACTTACCGCTCCATGGCTTCGAGGAAACGAGCGCGGAAAGTATCGCCCACCGGAATGGTCGACGAGGCGACTGTCAGCGACGAGCGGTCGAACGCGGCAATGTGGCGCAGACCGACGATGAACGACCGGTGCACACGCATGAAGCGGTCCGACGGCAGCTGGGCCTCCGCGGCTTTCATGCTCATCTGCGTCAGCACGGCGCGGTCGCGGTCGGCCACAAATATCTTCACATAGTCTTTCAGTCCCTCTATGTAGAGGATGTCGGCCACGGGAATGCGCACCTGGCGGTAGTCGCTGCGCACCGTCAGGCAGTCGTCGGAGGGTGCGGCGGCAGCAGGCGCGGCAACGCGCCCCGCGACGCGCCCGACAGCCTCGCTGAATTCCTCGAAACTTACCGGTTTGAGCAGATAGTCGGCGGCGTGGACGCGGAACCCTTCGAATGCATAGTCGCGGTAGGCCGTCACGAAGATAATCTGTGTGCCCGATCCGGCGGCCGCGCGCGCAAGCTCCAGTCCGGTCATGTGGGGCATCTGTATGTCGAGTATGGCCAGATCGACCCCTCCGGCGCGGATCGCGGCCAGGGCGTCGGCGGCCGAAATGAACGTACCGACGGTCTCGAGCGAGTCGATCCGGCGGCTATAGCTCTCGAGCAGCCTGACAGCCAGAGGCTCGTCGTCGGCGATTATGCATCTGCATTTTGACATGGGCGGTCGATAGTGACTTTGGCGGTGAATATATTGCCGGCCAGCGAAGTATTCAGCGAAGCCCGCTGACCGTAGATCAGCTCCAGGCGACGGCGCAGATTGGCCAGACCTACGCCTGCATGCGACGTATCGTGCCGCGCGCCGGTGTCGACGCGGTTGACGGTCGTACACTCGATCCGCGACGCGTCGGCCCGCAGCGTTATCTCTATCGGATCGGCGGCGCATGTGGTATTGCCGTGCTTGAAAGCATTCTCTATAAGCGTCACGAACAGTAGCGGAGGCACGGTTACGGCAGCCTGCGGGGCGATATCGACTGTCACACGGATAGGCCTGTCGCCAAGCCGCAGACGCATCAGTTCCACATAGTTGTCGATAAACTCGACCTCACGTCCGATGGCTACCCGCTCCGGATTCTCGTAGACCACATAGCGGAGCAGCGCCGACAGGTCGTGGACGGCCCGCTGAGCCTCTGCGGGCGAAATCTCTATAAGAGAGTATATCGTATTGAGCGTATTGAACAGGAAATGCGGATTGAGCTGGCTGCGGAGGCTGTTCAGCTCGTTTTCTCGGTGATCAGCCGCAAGCTGGCTACGCCGCCGCTCCAGATCGAGCCAGCGCCCCGACAGTCGCATGGCAAGCGCCAGCGTCACGGTCAGAATCAGCATGATGACATCGCGCAGGATGAACGACAGCGACGCCGCCATCACATGCAGTTCGGGCATCGATGCGAAGCGTCGCGGACGGCCCACATGTCCGCGGCTGAAGGCATACATTACCAGCGTAACCGCCGCGATCAGCGCCAGATTCCAAAGGATGAAACTAAGCCAGCGCTTGCGTCGCGTCAGCGTCCGGTCGATGATCACGAAATAATTGATGTAGAACACCAGAATCATCAGCCCCGACTTGGCATAGATGTGCCACGGCGTGTGCGCCCCGTGCGGACGCCCCGACACTGCGTAGCCCATCAGCATCTCCGGCAGAATGAAGATAATGGCCACAAACAGCAGATGCGTCAGCACTGTCGCAATCCTTCTCGACCGCCCCTCCCTATGAATAAATGCTTCCATTTTTACATGATAAAGTCATCGGGTTGTTGTGTTGCGCCGGTTTCTATCGAGCGGGGAGGGAATCGGTGGTGATGTAGTCGCAGCCTATGGATTCGAAGTAGGCGAAGCGCGCCGGATCGTTGACGGTCCAGACGTTGACAGGTAGGCCGGCGGCGTGGAAGCGCTCGACGACTTCCGGGGTGACGGCGTCGTGGCGGATGTCGATGCCCATATTATGTCGGACACACCAGTCGAAGTTCTCGTCGACCTTGGTCTGAACGAGAAGCTGCAGGTCGACGTCGGGATAGTTGGCACGGATATATTCGAGGCACGGTTTCATGGAGGTGAGAATCATGCAGCGGTCGCGCATGCCGGCCGAGTCGATGAAAGCGATCAGGGCCGGGATGCCCGAGCAGTCGTTGCTGTTGATGCCGGTGGCCCATTTGAGTTCGATCAGAGGACGGATGCCGTATTGGCGGCAGATGCGCAGCATGTCGCCGAGGGTGGCGAGCCGCCCGGTGTAGGTGCGCCCCCAGCGCATCTGCACGAGTGTGTCGCTCCGGAGCTCGGCGAGGGTGGATGTGGGCACGGCGTGTCGCCCTCCGAGACGCCCGGTCGAATCGTCGTGACAGAGGACGAATGTGCCGTCGGCGGCCACTTTAACATCGCTTTCGAGGAAGGGATATCCGCGGCGGGCGCCTGCCTCGAGGGCCTCGACCGAGCTTTCGACTCCGACATTGCTGCCGCGGTGGCCGACAACCACGGGGCGCGCCGAGGTCAGGGCGGCCAGCGCGCCTGCCAGGGCAAGTATTATCAGCGGTTTTTTCATGGCAAAGTTCTGTTTTCGGCAAAGGTATGAATTCCGCGCGACACAGGCAAGACGTTTTCGCACTTTCCCGAGGGATAGATTGTTATATATATATTCAGAAATACAAGACTGATATGGATATAAACTCACTGTTTGATCTCAGCGGCAAGGTTGCCGTTGTGACGGGCGGCGCCGACGGCATCGGCCGGGCAGCCGCCGAGATACTTGCAGCGGCCGGCGCGGCGGTCGTGATCGGCGACCTCAATGTGGAAAAGGGCCGACAGACGGCCGCCGCCATCGAAGCGGCCGGACACCGGGCCATAGCCGTGGAATGCAATGTACTCGACGACGCGCAGCTCGTCGGTCTGATCGACGCGGCCGTGGCAGCGTTCGGCACGGTCAACATTCTGGTCAACAACGCCGGCATGGGAGGCGGAGGACGCGAGAATCCCTTCGACATCGACCGCGGCTACGTCGAACGCATCTACAGCATCAACGTGTTCGCGCCCTGGCGGCTTTGCCAGCTGGCGGTGCCGCACATGGCGCGCTCGGGCTACGGCAGCATCGTCAACATCACGTCGATGAGCAGCATCGACACCGATGCGGCCATGGAGGTGTACGCCTCATCGAAAGCTGCGCTGAACCATCTGGCGCGCAATCTTGCCTACGACTTCGGGCCTATGGGGGTTCGCATCAACAACGTAGGTCCGGGCGCCACCCGCACACACGCGCTGGCCGGAATCCTGACGCCCGAGCTCGAGGAGCGGATGCTGGCCCATACGCCGCTGAAGCGCCTGGGCGAGGTGAGCGACATAGCCGGCGCCATCCTCTACTTCGCCGCGCCCGTCTCGGCCTGGGTGAGCGGCCAGGTGCTGTTCGTCAACGGCGGGGGAAGCCAGACACTCGACTCGACGCCCCGCTCGCTGCCGCGCCAGTCGTAAGCGTGGCTCCGGCGACGCAGCCGATTGCTTTTATTGGCGGAAATGCTTAACTTTGCGCGATGAAAAAGCGGTTCGTGAAATTTCCGATGGTGGCCTTGGCGGCCGCCGTGGCGTTGGGCGCCACGGCTCAGACGCGGCGCACTCTCGAAAATCCCGGACCGGCACACAACCCCTATTACACGGGCTACAACTACCGCATCGACGAGGAGGGTGACACCATACTGGTGCTTCACCTGACCGGCATCACATGCTTTCCGCCTATCAAGTTCAAAAACCGCGATGAAGAGAAATTCTACTGGCGCACGGTACGCGACGTGCGCCTGACGCTGCCCTACGCCAAGCTCATCGGCGAGACACTGATTGAGACGTACGAATACATCGAGACCTTCCCGACGACCCGCGAGCGCGAGCAGTATCTGAAGCGGATGGAGAAGGCCCTGTTCGCGCAGTACAAGCCGGTACTGAAGCGTTTCAGCAAGCGCCAGGCACGCATGCTCGTGAAGCTGATCCAGCGCGAGACCCACCAGTCGAGCTACGACATCGTCAAGGCCTTTCTGGGCTCTTTCCGCGCCACTTTCTGGCAGGGATTCGGCAAGCTTTTCGGCGTGAGCCTCAAAAGCGACTTCCAACCCGACAAAAACAGAGACGACGCGATCATCGACCGCGTCGCCACACTGATTGAGCAGGGAAGCCTTTGAAAATTGAGAATTGAGAATTGAGAATTTAGAATTTAAAATTCAGAATTGGCGCGGCTCGGCGCCAGGCTAATTAATTATCTATTTTTTCGACTTCGAGGGGTTCGTTGATGACCTCGTGCCAGGGCAGGCCCTGCTTGGCCAGCTCGGCCAGGAAAGGATCGGGGTCGAATTCCTCGACATTGTGCACGCCGGGCTTGACCCACTTGCCGGTGAGGAACATCATGGCGCCCGTCATGGCCGGTACGCCGGTGGTGTAGCTGACGGCCTGGGTGCCGGTCTCGCGGTAGGCATCCTCATGAGAGCAGTTGTTGTAGATGTAGTAGGTGAGCGGCTTGCCGTCCTTGCCGACACCGGCGATGCGGCAGCCGATCGAGGTCTGGCCGTGGTAGTTCTCGCCGAGCTCCTGCGGATTGGGGAGGACGGCCTTGAGGAACTGCAGGGGCACGATCTTGGTGCCGTTGTAGTCGATTTCGTCGATGCGGGCCATACCGATGTCCTGGATCACGCGCAAGTGTGTCAGATACTCCTGGCCGAAGGTCATCCAGAAACGGGCGCGCTTGATGGTCGGATAGTTGGCCACGAGCGATTCAAGCTCTTCGTGATAGAGCAGATACGACTCGCGCGGGCCGATCTCGGGATAGTTGAGAGTCTGATGCACCTCGAGCGGACCGGTGGTGATCCACTTGCCGTCGCGCCAGTATCGGCCGTTCTGCGTGATCTCGCGGATGTTGATCTCGGGGTTGAAGTTGGTGGCGAAGGCCTTGCCGTGGTTGCCGGCGTTGCAGTCGACGATATCGAGATACTCCATGGCCGAGAAGTAGTGCTTGGCAGCGTAGGCGGTGAACACGCCCGACACGCCCGGGTCGAAGCCACAACCAAGTATAGCGGTCAGTCCTGCCTTCTCGAAGCGCTCGCGGTAGGCCCACTGCCACGAATACTCGAAATGGGCTACGTCGCGGGGCTCATAGTTGGCCGTATCGAGGTAGTTGACGCCACACTCGAGGCAGGCGTCCATGATGGTAAGGTCCTGGTAGGGCAGAGCCACGTTGATGACCATATCGGGCTTGTGGCGCCGGAAAAGCTCCACGAGTTCGTCGACGCTGTCGGCGTCGACACGGTCGGTGGTGACGTTGTCGCGGCCGATGGCGCGCGCCAGGGCGTCGCATTTGGCCTTGTTGCGCGAGGCGATAACTATTTCAGTGAAAACCTGCGGGTTCTGGGCACATTTGTGTGCCACTACGGTACCGACTCCGCCGGCACCGATGATGATTACTTTTGACATTTATCGGTTTGCGTTTGATTGATTTTCTTTTTCGATGACGATGACATGCTGTGGCGGTCGACGGCGATGCATATGAACGTGAACAGACCCAGAACTATCAGCAACAGAGTGTTGCATCCGAGTACCAGATTGGCAAACGCGCCGGCGCGGGCAGCGTCGAGTCCGTAGATACCCAGACCGAATATCACGGCCCACTGCCAGGGGCCGATGCCACCGTTAGACGGCACACCCATCGACACCGACGATAGCACGAACACCACCAGGGCGGCAGTCATGCCGTATCGGTCGAGTATATCCTGTGTGAAGCCGAACCCCTTGAGCGCCACATACATCTGCAGGAAGAAACAACCCCAGATACCAACTGTCCACAGGAGCCAGCGGCCTCGACCAGGCATCTTCAGCACCACAATGAAGCCCTGCCAGAGCTCCACCACGGCTGTCTGTATCTTTTTGACGAGCGAATTGCCGTTCTTGCGCTTCATGAACCACCAGCAGAAGGCAACCAGAGCCACGAATGCGGCCCATAGCCACGGAGAGGCCAGCAGCGACATAAGCCAGCGGTAAGTCTCCTCGTTCTGCCCCAGATACTCCATGATAGAGCCTGACGCCAGCGCGAACGCCACCAGCGTGAGCAGAAGCACCGTCAGCGTGTCAGCAAAACGATCGGCCACCATCGAACCGAATACGGTAGTGAACGGCGCGTGCTGGCGTGCGGCTATGTAGCCTGTACGCCAGACCTCGCCCAGACGGGGAAACACCAGATTCACCGAATACGTACCGAAGATACTGAGCACCAGGAAGAAAAACGGCGGATCGACACCCAGCGCCTTGAGCTGAATCTGCCAGCGCAGGGCGCGGAATATGTGCGAGAATACCGCCAGTCCGAGGCCGAGCGCTATCCAGCCGAAGCGGCACTCAGTGGTGATGGTGCGCCACATGGCGCTGAAGTCGAAGTCGCGGAACAGCAGCCAGCACAGCCCCACGCTTATGATCATGGGGATGGCGAATTTCAGGACCGCGGCGAGCGGCGACTTTTTCTTCTGTGCTACAGCAGTTTCGGGCATTTCAATTGTCAGCTATGCAGGTCAAGACCGGGTATCGGTAACTTTATAACAAATTCCGGCACGCAAAAGTAGCAAAAAAATCGCAGTTTTCAGGCCATATCGCGCTGAAAACGGCTTTTGAGGCAATCAGAAGTCGCTGAACAGCTGCGGCCGGATGACTATTCCGACGCGGAGCTGGCTCTTGAAGACTTTGTAATCGAGCAGACCTTCGCCGTAGCCGTTGTAGTACTGAAGGAAAATGTACTGGTTGACGCGGGTCGACCACCGGTAGGCGAGTTCAATGATGGTGTTGTAGTTGAGATTCCATCCCTTGCGCTTGACCAGTGTCACCGAACCGGTAAACTTTCGGTTATCGGTCGATGCCTGAACACCGCACTGGTATATGCCACTGTATTTCAGAATGTCGCGGTTGTTCTCGCCGTCGACGATCGGAATCCACACCTTGCCGAACACCATCAGATTGGGGTCGATGATTATGTTGGCGGCGAGCGAGATCTTGTTCCACGAGCGCGACCAGATGCTGTCGCGGCCGTTGCTCTCGTGCTCCACTATGAGACTAAGCTTGCCTATGTAGCGGTTCTTGACAAACAGAGGCTTCGTAAGTCCGATGCCG
>CAJJQT010000096.1 GCA_905193995.1 uncultured Porphyromonadaceae bacterium
TGACCTTCGTGGCCTGGTTGCCCTGGCGGCGGATGTAGAGGCCCGGAGTCAGTTCGCCTTCGACGCGAACACCCTGCAGGTTGAAGAACTCAACCTCGGCATCCTGATCGACAGCTACATCAGCCACACCGCTGACGTTACCGCCCTCAACGGGATCGGGGACATTGGCCGTGCTTACTTTCTTGGTAGGCGTGGATTCGTATTCGCTGATAGTGATATTGTTGGTTTCGGCAAGCGGAGCTACGCGCTGAGCGGAGGCGAATACCGGCAGTACAGCAAATGGATAAGCTATGCGAGCCTCGAATTCTGCAACATGGTTGACGGTGATTCCCGATTCATTCCAAGTACCTAAGTTATTGAAATGGCAGGCAGCGCCCGTGTGGCCTTCGCGCCAGTAAACACTTGCATTCGGCTCGTCGCTCTTGACGGTCCAGTACATATTCTGAGGCGCATTTTCGGGCACTACATAATAGATGACATCAACTTTGTTATCATCTTTCTTTACATACTCGACATCGATCTTGCCTTCATTGTTGTGCAGAACGGGATCAGATTCGATATTGGGCCAGCCGGAAACTTCGCTTACTACGATATTCTCGCCATTATAGCTCAGAGTGAATTTACCATCCTTATTGTAGGGGAACTGGCTCAAAGGCGCATTCATTTCAGCCACACCAATTTCTTTGTCCATGAAAGAAACCTTGAAATTGGAATAGTCATTTTCCTCAATAGGCTGACCACCTACATAAATAGTAGGCTTGAAAGTCATCACGTTGGCATGACCATAGCTATATTCAACAGCATCGCCAAGAGCAACAACACCCGAAGCAGTAATCTTCTCCTTGGTGTAGGTAACGGTGATGGTGTTGATTTTATATGCACTGTTTGAACCATTGGTTAAAGTTACCTTTCTTACCAAACTTTTAGCATCATAAGAATATTTACCTGAACCTAAACCGGTAACTTCGGATGTCGGTTTAGCTGTAAATCCTACTGAAGCTCCATCAAGTACTATATTGGTTATATAGCAATTAAGAGGCACTACGACATCAAAAGATGCTGTTTTATTAACGCGTAACTCATAGCTGTCGCCTGATTTCCACTGACGATAATTACCAGAAAACATTAAAGTAATATCTTCAGACTTTATATTATTTACTATTGTTTCGAAATTACCGCTGCTTCCTGACTGTGGTGTCATACCATACGCACCTGCAATAGTAAAGTCGTAGGTGGCGACAATTTCTTCGGTCTGGGGTTCTTCGAGGACAACGCTGAAAGTGATTTCTGCACTTGTATGACCGGTAAGAGCGGCTTCAATGTTATATTCGCCTTCTAACTGAGGTACGAATTTATTATTATTATCAAGCGTTATTTTTTCACCATTGGGATCCGATATCAAAACTTCCTTTGCACCGATGGTAATTACTTCGATAGCTATACCCTTAACGAGTGTAACATTTTGTCCATTTTCGACAACCTTGCCGGCAGCCATGACAGTCAGAGTCGGATCGGCAAGAGTAATCATGATCATGCCTTCTGTCGATTCATTGCCATTCTTAGCCGTTACAGT
Source organism: uncultured Porphyromonadaceae bacterium (assembly GCA_905193995.1). Lineage (GTDB taxonomy): Bacteria > Bacteroidota > Bacteroidia > Bacteroidales > Muribaculaceae > CAG-873. Next base: position 1,574 of record CAJJQT010000096.1, read on the forward strand.
TATAATTGCATCTTCTTTTATATCTATTGTAGCTGTATTGCTTTCGACTGTCGAAATTTCATCATTTACACCAATTTCAAGAGAGGTGGCATTAACTGCTGAAACAGTAAGTTGAGAATTATAAGGCAGAGTAACATCTTCGTCCGTTAAAACTTCTTCGCCTACTTTGAATACGGGAGCATCAGGCTTTACCTCGGGAACAGTGATTGTGAATGTTGCAGAAGCGGGTTCTTCGGTTCCTACCCAAGCTTTAACGGTAGCAGATTTGGTAAGGGTGAAAGTAACAGGAGAAGTGCCTTCCTGCTGTGCTTCGTCACCAATAGTATAGAATACCTTAGTGCCTTCTACAGCATTTTCTTCTGCATCAAGAGCAGTAAGAATAACTTCTTTGCTGTTTTCGAAAGTACCACCCTCTGCCGGGTTGATAGCTACATGAGTTGCCTGAACAGCATCCTTATAATTAACCGTTATAGATTTTATATAGCTTCTTTTTGTAGCACTTACATTAATAGTAGTTATTTTGCTACCATTCAGATCATAAGTATAATCTGCTAATGATGTTCCTGATATGTTCTTATTAACACCATTTATTGAAATAGAAGAGTTATCAGAGCCATAACCTGCGGCGTTTATTACTATTGAAGTAGCTTCAACTTGACCTGCATCAGAGAGATTAATAGTAAAAGAACCATTTTTACTAGAACTACTCAGTTTTATGCCATTTTTTCCTTTATACGCCTTATTAATATTTGTAATTGAAAGAACGTTAGCTGCGCCTTCAGTTATATAATCAAGAAATGCACTTGATGTAATATCATTAGTTGCATCAGATGAACTCGTGTTGAAAGTTATTGTGTAACTATCAGCCGAAGCTGTGATAACACCAACCAGCAACGCGAAAAGAAGTAGAACTTTTTTCATACGATGATTGATTTTTTGGTTTATTATTTAGGTTGATTAGATTGATTTCTGACTGAACTTTGTTTATGCCTTATAAATAATGTGGAGGAGGAAAGTGAGGTCATGTTTCGGCTGCGCGGAGCATCTCGGGGGTGAGGGTGATGCGGCGGCCGCCGATCTTAATCTGCAAGGAAATATCGTCGCGGGCCGGACATTCAAAAAAGTCGGTTATCGGCGTATCGAGCATTTCTGACATCTGACCGAGGGTATCAATGGAGGGATAGCGCCGGCCGGTGATCCAGCCCGAAACCGTCATGGCCGACACTCCGAGCCGACGGGCCATTTCGACCTGCGTAACCTGCTTTTGCTTAAATATTTGGCGTAATCTCAACTTGACCATCAGAGAGGAGTAATGCGTTAGATACGTTACGGATGCAAAGGTACGAAAAATGTGTAGGTTCACCCCCCGATAGTTAAATTATGTTAATTTATACAAGTTAGATTTATAATGGATGGAATGAAGGCGAGGACGCCTTCACTCCTTTTTGCGGTGTCAATAACTATGTCAATAACGTGTTGAAAAGGGTCGCCGAAGTGTTGAAAACCGGGGTGGAGGAAAATGAGGCGAAAGGCTTTTTTACACGTGAGGGAGCGTTTTTAAGCCTATTTTATACATAATCATGCGGTCTGTTAGCGAAGAATTTATTAACTTTGCACATTATTAACATGGTGTAGATAAAGTTTGGAATAAATTGATTGCCAACGAAAACGCACGTTGATAATGTGTGGATAACCTGAGCCTGTAGTTCAATAACCCAAAAAAGCAAGAAAACGGCCGGAAAGTTATTGTACATTTTCAACACGCATTATTATTGTTGTCTTTTTTATGGCTAAAATTTTTTTCCTTTAAAATATAGAAAAAATAAAAAAATGGATGTTGAAAAGCTCGCCCCGCAGCAGCTCGCCGAAGAGATAAAGAAGCTGAAGAAGGAAAAGAAGGCCGTCATACTGGCCCATTATTATCAGCAGGGCCCGATCCAGGACATAGCCGACTACATAGGCGACTCGCTGGCACTGGCCCAAAAGGCGGCGACCATCGAGGATGCCGACATCATAGTGATGTGCGGCGTGCACTTCATGGGAGAGACCGTGAAACTGCTCTGCCCCGGCAAGAAGGTGCTGGTGCCGGACCTCGAGGCCGGCTGCTCGCTGGCCGACAGCTGTCCGGCCGAGGACTTCCGCCGCTTCATCGAGGAGCATCCGGGCCACACGGTGGTGTCGTACGTCAACACGTCGGTCGGAGTGAAGGCGCTGACGGATGTGCTGGTCACCTCGGGCAACGCCCGCAAGGTGATAGATTCGCTGCCGAAGGATGCCAAGATAATCTTCGGACCCGACCGCAATCTGGGCAACTACATAAACAGTCAGACCGGCCGGCAGATGGTACTGTGGGACGGCGCCTGCCATGTTCACGAGAAATTCTCGCTCGAAAAGATACTCGAGCTGAAGAAGGAGCATCCGGGAGCCGAACTGCTCGTGCATCCCGAATGCCGCCGGCAGCTGGTAATGATAGCCGACAAGGTCGGATCGACCGCGGCGCTGCTCGACCATGCCCGCAAGTCGCAGGCCCGGGAATTTATCGTAGCCACCGAGAGCGGCATCATCCATCAGATGCAGAAGGACTGCCCGGAGAAGACATTCATACCGGCACCGCCGACTGATTCGACCTGCGGCTGCAACGACTGTAACTATATGAAGCTGAACACGATGGAGAAGCTTTACCGCTGCCTGCGCGACGAGAAGCCTGAGATAGAAGTTGATCCGGCTCTGGCCGAGCGCGCCCGCCGCCCCATAGAGCGGATGCTGGAGCTGAGCAAGTAAATATAAAATTTAGAATTGAGAATGCATAATTAAGAATTATTGGACCAATTAGACTAATAAGACCAATCAGAACGATATAATATGGAATACAATCACCGCGAGATTGAAAGCCGCTGGCAAGAGCAGTGGAAGAAGGACAAGACTTACAAGGCTGAGATAAACAAGGACAAGCCCAAGTATTATGTGCTGGACATGTTCCCTTATCCGTCGGGTGCGGGCCTGCACGTAGGCCATCCGCTCGGCTACATAGCCAGCGACATCTATTCGCGATACAAGCGCCTGCAGGGTTTCAACGTGCTGCATCCGATGGGCTACGACGCCTATGGGCTTCCTGCCGAGCAGTATGCCATACAGACCGGTCAGCATCCCGAGACGACCACGACGGTCAACATCAACCGCTACCGCTCGCAGCTCGACAAGATCGGTTTCTGCTACGACTGGGACCGCGAGATCCGCACCTGCGATCCGGAATACTATAAGTGGACGCAGTGGGCGTTCATAGAGATGTTCAACCACTATTACGACACCGAGGCCGACAAGGCGCGGCCGATAGCTGACCTGATAGCCCATTTGGAGAAGCACGGCACAGAGGGGCTGCATGCCGCCGGACGCGAGGTACAGTTCACGGCCGACGAATGGAAGGCCATGGACGACAAGCAGCGCAGCAACGCGCTGATGAACTTTCGCATCGCCTATCTGGGCAACACGATGGTGAACTGGTGTCCGAAACTCGGTACGGTGCTTGCCAACGACGAGGTGAGCGAGGGTCTGTCGGTGCGCGGCGGCTATCCGGTGGAGCAGAAGCTCATGTATCAGTGGTGCCTGCGCGTGTCGGCCTACGCCCAGCGCCTGCTCGACGGGCTTGACCGTCTCGACTGGACCGAATCGCTCAAGGAGACCCAGCGCAACTGGATCGGTCGCAGCGAGGGCGCTGAGATGCGCTTCAAGGTGGCCGACAGCGACGTGGAGCTGGAGATCTTCACAACGCGCGCCGACACGGTGTTCGGCGTGACGTTCATGGTGCTCGCTCCCGAGAGCAAATATGTAGAGGAGGTTACCCGTCCCGAGCACAAGGCCGAAGTCGACGAATACGTGGCTGCTGTCAAGAACAAGACCGAGCGCGAGCGCATGATAGAAAAGAAAGTGACAGGCGTGTTCACGGGCTCATATGCCATAAATCCGCTTACGGGCAAACAGATTCCGATCTGGGTCAGCGACTATGTGCTGGCCGGCTACGGCACGGGCGCCATCATGGCCGTACCGGCCCACGACAGCCGTGATTATGCCTTCGCCCGCGCGTTCGACCTGCCGGTCATCCCGCTGATCGAGGGCGCCGACGTCAGCGAGCAGAGCTTCGACGCCAAGGAGGGCCGCATGATCAACAGCGCCTCGGCCGACCTCAACCTCAACGGCCTCGAGGTGAAGGAAGCCATAGCCCGCACAAAAAAATATATAGAGGAGAAAGGCATCGGCAAGGTGAAAGTAAACTACCGCCTGCGCGATGCCATCTTCAGCCGCCAGCGCTACTGGGGCGAGCCGTTCCCTATATACTATAAGGACGGCATCCCGATGATGCTCGGACTCGACAAGCTGCCTCTGCTGCTTCCCGAAATCAGCGAGTACCGCCCGACCGAGACGGGCGAGCCGCCGCTGGGCCGGGCCAAGAACTGGAAAACCGAGGAAGGCTTCCCGCTCGAACTGAATACGATGCCGGGATTCGCCGGGTCGTCGGCCTACTATCTGCGCTATATGGATCCGCGCAACAGCGAATATCTCGTGTCGCCTGAAGCCAACGGCTACTGGCGTCAGGTCGACCTCTACATCGGAGGCACGGAGCATGCCACCGGCCACCTTATCTACAGTCGGTTCTGGAACAAATTCCTCTACGATCTGGGCAAGGTGTGCGAGGACGAGCCGTTCCGCAAGCTCATCAACCAGGGCATGATCCAGGGTCGTACGAGCTTCGTGTACCGAATCAAGGACACCAACACCTTCGTAAGCCACGGGCTGAAGGATCAGTACGACACCACTCCGATACGAGTCGACATCAATCTGGTAAAGAACGACGAGCTCGACACCGAGGGCTTCAAGAAATGGCGCCCCGACTTCGCGACGGCCGAATTCATCCTCGAGGACGGCAAGTACGTCTGCGGATATGCCGTGGAGAAGATGTCGAAGTCGATGTTCAACGTCGTGAATCCCGACGACATCGTTGAACGCTACGGCGCCGACACCCTGCGCCTGTATGAGATGTTCCTCGGCCCGCTCGAGCAGTCGAAGCCATGGGACACCAACGGCATCGACGGCGTGAACCGCTTCATAAAAAAACTCTGGAGCCTCTACTACAAGGGCGACACCCTGCTGGTCGATGACAGCGAGCCCGCCGCCGAGGATCTGAAGATAATCCACACGCTGATCAAGAAGGTGACGACCGACATCGAGAACTTCTCGTACAACACGTCGGTGGCCGCATTCATGATCTGCGTCAACGAACTTACGCGCCGCAAATGCCATTCGCGCCGTGTGCTCGAAGATCTGGTCATCGTGCTCGCGCCGTTTGCACCTCATGTGGCTGAGGAACTCTGGCATTCGGCCCTGGACCATACCACTACCGTCAACGACGCTCCGTGGCCGAAATGGAACGAGGAATATCTGCGCGAGTCGACCGTCACCTACGCTGTGTCGTTCAACGGCAAGGCGCGCTACAACATCACCGTCGACGCATCGGCTCCCCGCGAGGAAGTCGAGAAAATAGCTCTGGAGAACGAGGGCGCAGCCAAGTGGCTTGAAGGCAAAACGATCCGCAAGATTATAGTAGTGCCCGGGAAAATTGTAAA
>CAJJQT010000097.1 GCA_905193995.1 uncultured Porphyromonadaceae bacterium
CCGCAGCCGATGATAAGGAACTCGCACTCCTCGTCCCAGGCGGGGATCCAGGGCTTGGAGGGATCGGCGGCCTCGCTGGCCAGGGCGGCGTGCGCCCCGAACGCGGCGGCTCCCGCAGCTGCCGCGCGGCGCGACTGTCCGGCGGTGCAGGCCGTCGGCGACAATATCAGCGTCGGAGTGTCGGCCGGTGCGGCTTCGCCCGTCAGGGGCGGCGCATTCTGGGGCAATATGCGCCCCGTGCTCGCTGTCGACGGCATGAAGATGCTCACGCCGGCGTTCGGTCTCGGAGCCGAGGCCATGGTCGGTTTCAACACCTCGCGCTGGCCGCAGTGGAGCCGTTCGTCCACGGCTGTCGACCATAGCTATCTCGGTGTCGTCGCCGGATATGATTTCGTCAGTGCCTTCTCGCGCCGCTCGCCCTTCGCCGCAGGTATCCGGCTCGGCGGAGGATGGGGACATGCCTTCGCGCCCGGTGCCGACCACAGCTTTTTCGCGACCCGTGCGGGCGCTTTTCTCCGATACAGTTTTTCACCGAGGATGTCGGTCGAGCTGCAGCCCTCGTTCATCTGGAATATGTCCGATGCCGGCGTATCCGGTTCGTCGGTCGGCTTCAAGGCTTCGCGCTGCGTGTTCCTGCTGCAGGCCGGCCTGCGCTACCGCTTCGGCGGCGGCTTCGTCTACGGCCGCGTCTATACGCCCGAGGAGATAGCCCGGCTCAACGGCGATGTCAACGACATGCGCGCCGAGGTTGTGGCTGAAGTCGCCGTCGACAATCGCCTCAATACCGTCTACGACGTATTTTTCCATTCAGGATCGGCCGTCGTCGAGCCCGACCAGATGCCAAATATCGAGCGTGTGGCCGCTCATCTGAACCAGACGCCCGCTTCGTCTGTTCTGATTGAAGGGTATGCCAGCGCCGACGGCGCCTCCGACGCCAACAGCCGCCTCTCGGAGCAACGCGCACAGGCCGTGAAGGATATTCTGACGGGCCGCTTCGGCATTCCGGCCGACCGCATACGGGCCGTCGGGCGAGGAGTGGGGCATCTGTTCTCCGAAGAGTCGTGGAACCGTGTCAGTGTCTGCACCGTCACGCTACCGGCCCCCTGATACCAATTAATCCCGGAAACACATAATAACAATACATAACTGACAGCACGCAGGCCCGGGATGAAATCTCCGGGCCTGCAATTTTTTATGAAACTATGGATTTTGCAAACATATTCGGCTGGTGCGCCAGCATATGTATGATTCTCGGCTATCTGCCGCAGGCAGTGGTGACGATCCGCACCCGCGACACCGACGGCATAGCCATGCCTACCTTCATCATGATGGGCCTCGGATCGCTGTTTTTCGTAATCCAGGGCATACTGATCGGCAACTGGCCGCTGGCCGTCACCAACATCATCACCCTGGCGTGCTCAGTAGCCATCTTCTCGATCAAGATCTACAACGACTACTTCAGGAAGAAGCGCCCCCGAGGACTTTAATGGTCTTAAAGATCTCAGAGACCTCAGGCTGTCTTACAGGAAGTTGAACACCAGTATCAGCGCTATCAGCGCGGGCGCAATCCATCTGACCACGAACAGTACCGCCGCCGTCAGCCGCGAACGCACAGTACCCCCGTTGGTCAGTTGGTCCTTGAGCAGCCCTTTGGGCGCGAACCAGCCCAGATACACGCATATTGCTATCGACACGAGCGGCAGCAGCAGGTTGGTGGCGAAGTAGTCGAGGAAGTCGAACACTGTCAGCCCGGCTATCCGGAAGCCGCTCAGCGAGCCGAACGACAGCGAGCACAGCGAACTGAGTCCGAACAGCGGAAGCACCGTCAGCACGACGGCGCGTGGTCGGCTCATGCCGAAGCGGTCGCGCAGAAACGCCACGGCCACTTCGAGCAGCGACACTGTCGAGGTGATGGCTGCCACAAAAAGCAGGATGAAAAACAGGATCGACCAGAACGTCGTGCCCGGCAGGAAAGAGAACACCTCCGGAAGCGTCTGGAACACGAGCGTGGCCCCGCGCAGCGAGTGGTCGGCAAGGCCGAAGTGGCTTACCGACGGGAAGATCACGCAGCCCGTCAGTACGGCGACCAGGAGGCTCATCAGCGCCACCGTCACTGCTGTCGGCGCCAGCCGCGTCGTCGACGGGTAGTACGACGAATAGGTCACCAGAATGCCCATGCCCAGGCTCAGCGAGAAGAATGTCTGCCCCAGGGCGTTGATGACGGCCGACCATGTGATTTTCGAGAAATCGGGGCTCAGGAACCACCGCAGTCCGTCGCCGGCGCCGTCGAGCGACAGAGTCATGCAGCACAGCACCAGCAGGACAATGAACAGCAGCGGCATCATCACGTTCGACAGCCGCTCGATGCCCTTCTGCACGCCGCCCATCAGCACGCCCAGGTTGATCAGAAGTACCGCCCAGGTGAAGATCAGCGGCGGCCAGTCGGCGTTGATGTAGGCGTCCATGCGCGAGACGAAGAGCGAGTCGGCCTGCGACACTGTCTCCCTGCCGGCGGCGTAGAGGTCGCCCGTGAACGAGTGAAAGAGGTATTCGGCCGTCCATCCCTCGACCACCATGTAGAAGCCCGTGATGAGATACGATGCGGTGATGGCCACGGCGCCGGCCACCCACCACGCCTTGCCCGGAGCCAGCCTGCGGAAGACGCCGACGGCGTCGGAGCGCCCCGCACGGCCCAGCGACATCTCGGCCAGCATCACCGGGATGCCCAGCAGCAGCACGCACCCTACGTAGAGCAGCAGGAACGCCGCCCCGCCGTTGGACTGTGCTTCGGCCGGGAAGCGCCACACGTTGCCCAGCCCTACGGCCGACCCGAGTGTGGCGGCTATCAGGCCTATCTTCGAGCCGAACTGATTTCTTTTTTCTACAGCCATGTCAATGTGGAATTTTTATGATTGGAATATGTGGAATGTTGCGGAAATGAAAGCCCCGGCGCTTTTGCCGCCGGGGTAGGGGTCAGACTGGTTCGCAGATCAGGGTGGCCGAAGTGGCGTCGGTGACGCGCACCTTCACCGTCTCGCCCACGCGGTGGCCGCCGCGCGGCAGCACGCACGTCTTGTTGCCTGACGTGCGGCCTACGAGCTGGTCGGTGCCGCGGCGGGCTATGCCTTCGATCAGCACGTCGAAGGTCTTGCCTATGTCGCGGCGGTTCGATTCGGCCGACAGGCGGTTCTGAAGTGCTATCATGCGGTTGAGACGCTCGATTTTCACCTCCTCGGGCACGTTGTCTGGCATCGTACGCGAAGCCAGCGTGCCGGGCCGCTCGGAGTATTTGAACAGGAACGCGCTGTCGAAGCCCACCTCTTCCATCAGGCTCAGTGTCTGGGCGAAGTCCTCCTCGGTCTCGTCGTGGAAGCCCGAGAACATATCGGTCGTGACGGTGCAGTCGGGCATCGCGCGGCGTATGGCGGCCACGCGGCCGAGATACCATGCGCGGGTGTATTTTCGGTTCATCAGTTTCAGTATCCTGTCGCTTCCGCTCTGCACGGGCAGGTGTATGTGGCGGCAGAGGTTGGAATGGCGTGCGATCGTGGCTATCACCTCGTCGCTCAGATCTTTGGGATGCGAGGTCGTGAAGCGCACGCGCATGTCGGGCACGGCCTCGGCCACCTTTTCGAGCAGCTCGGCAAAGCCGACGGTCTCGCCGTCTTCTGCTACATATCTGTACGAGTTGACGTTCTGGCCCAGCAGTGTCACTTCCTTGAAGCCGCGGCTGTGCAGGTCGTCGATCTCGCGCATGATGCTGTCGAGGGCGCGCGAGCGCTCGCGGCCGCGGGTGTAGGGTACGATGCAGTATGAGCAGAAGTTGTCGCAGCCGCGCATGATGCTCACGAAGCCACCCACGCGGTTGGCGCCGATGCGCCGCGGCACTATGTCGCGGTAAGTCTCCGTGGTGCTCAGTTCAACGTTCATGGCCTTCTGGCCCGCTTCGGCTGCGGCGAACAGAGCCGGCAGGTCGAGATAGGCGTCGGGACCGGCGACTATGTCGACGCCGTGCTCGTCGAGCAGTGTCTGGCGCGCGCGTTCGGCCATGCAGCCTATCACGCCGATGATCAGCCGGCCCGGACGCTTGCGCCGCAGCGACGCCAGGTACTGTAGCCGGGCGAAGATCTTCTGCTCGGCATTGTCGCGTATCGAGCATGTGTTGAGCAGTATGGCGTCGGCGTCGGCTATGTCCTCGGTGAGCTCGTACGATGCCATTTCGAGGATTGAAGCCACGACCTCGGAGTCGGCCACGTTCATCTGGCAGCCGTAGGTTTCGATATATAAGTGTTTAACCTGATTGTTCTCGGACATTGTAATCAAATTTTGTGCAAAATTACAAAATTTCAACCGCTTCCTCCCAATTCCGCAGTCAAAAATTCCAAAAAACGCTCTCAGGCGCCTCTGATTGTCACTCCGTCGGCCATCAAAACATTTTTTTGCTGATATGTGTTTATTTATCGGAAATTTTTGTAACTTTGCGGTCAGAGAAGCCCCTTGTGGGGCTGCAGACTTTGAATCGCGAGAGATATTTCAAGGAAGATCACTGAACTGTATTATTCAACATATTGTAAATTAATCGATTAACTAACCTGTTATTACCAAACCTTTTCTCATAACTTGAAAGAGCCGCGAGGCTTGAGTTTTCAGGACAAAACATTAAACTACTGCATCATGGATACTATCGACAACAACGGAGGCGAAAAGAAAAGCAAGCGTCCGCGCATAGGCGTCACACCACATCCCGTAAACAACGACAGCAACAGCGGCGAAGGACCGCGCTTCGAGCGCGTGTCGTACACCCGTCGCGACAACGATACTGCCGCCGGTGACAACGGTGGCGATCAGCGCCGGCCCTATCAGCCGCGCCCCTACCAGCCGCGTCCCTACCAGTCGCAGCCGCGTCCCTATCAGCCGCGCCGCCCCTACGGCGCCGACTATTCGTCTGAGCCAAAGGCCGAGGGCGACGCAGCAGCTTCGACCGACGAAAACCATACTTCCGGCTACCAGCCCCGTCAGCAGGGCTACGGCCAGAACCGCCCATACGGCCAGAACCGGCCTTATGGTCAGAACCGGCCCTATGGCCAGAACCGTCAGCAGGGCGCCTACGGCCAGAACCGCCAGCAGGGCGGCTACGGCCAGAATCACCAGCAGGGCGGTTATGGCCAGAACCGTCAGCAGGGAGGCTACAACCAGAACCGCCAGCAGGGCGGCTACGGCAACCGCCAGCAGGGCGGCTACAATCAGAACCGTCAGCAGGGTGGCTACAACCAGAACCGTCAGCAGGGCGGCTACAACCAGAACCGTCAGCAGGGCGGCTATAACAATCGTCAGCAGGGTGGCTATAACAACAACCGCCAGCAGGGCGGCCAGCGCCGTCAGCAGCAGGGCGGCATGTTCCCCGGCCGCGGCAAGAGCTTCACGCCCCGCCCCAAGCGCATCGAATACGAAATGCCCATTCCGGATCCCAACGAGCAGATCCGTCTGAACAAGTTCATGAGCAATGCCGGCATATGCTCGCGCCGAGAGGCCGACGAGTTCATCCAGCAGGGCCTCGTGAAGGTCAACGGCAATGTCGTCACCGAACTCGGTACCAAGATCTCGCACAGCGACGTTGTCGAATACGACGACAAGGTGGTGGCTCTGGAGAGCAAGTGCTACATCCTGCTCAACAAGCCCAAGGACTGCGTCACCACGAGCGAGGATCCGCAGGACCGCACCACGGTCATGGACCTCGTCAAGGGTGCATGCACCGAGCGCATCTACCCCGTCGGACGTCTCGACCGCAACACCACCGGCGTGCTGCTGCTCACCAACGACGGCGACCTCGCCTCGAAGCTCACACACCCTAAGTACGTCAAGAAGAAGATCTATCACGTATGGTGCGACAAGGACATCACCGAGGAAGATATGCAGCGCATCGCCGACGGCATCGAGCTTGAGGACGGCCCCATCCACGCCGACGCCATCTCCTATGCCACCGAGACCGACCGCAATCAGGCCGGCATCGAGATCCACTCGGGCCGCAACCGCATCGTCCGCCGCATCTTCGAGCACCTCGGCTACCACGTCACCAAGCTCGACCGCGTTTACTTCGCGGGCCTCACCAAGAAGAACCTGCCGCGCGGCCGCTGGCGCTACCTCACTCAGGAGGAAGTCAACCTGCTGAAGATGGGTGCTTTCGAATAATTTTCATGTAAAACCAATCATCGTTATGAAGCGTACCAAGATAGTCGACCTTTTCCGTCCCGAGCTGCTCGGCCGGGAAGTCGATGTGCGCGGCTGGGTCCGCACCCGCCGCGGCAACAAATACGTGCAGTTCGTCGCTCTCAACGACGGCTCAACAATCAAGAACATTCAGATCGTGTTCGACATGGCCAAGTTCACTGACGAGCAGCTCAAGCCCGTCACCACCGGTTCGTCGATCCACGTCACGGGCCGCCTTGTCGAATCGCAGGGCAAAGGACAGACCTGCGAGGTGCAGGCCGATACCCTCGAGGTCTACGGCACCGCCAATCCCGAGACATATCCGCTGCAGAAGAAGGGCCACACCCTCGAGTTCCTGCGCGACATAGCCCACCTGCGTCCCCGCACCAACACTTTCGGCGCCATACTGCGCGTGCGCTCGGCGCTGGCCATGGCCGTCCACACTTTCTTCCAGAGCAAGGGTTTCTTCTACCTCAACACCCCCCTGATCACCTCGAGCGACTGCGAGGGCGCCGGCGCCATGTTCCAGGTGACCACCCTGCCGCTCAACGATCTGCCCCGCACAGAGGAAGGCAAGGTCGACTACTCGCAGGACTTCTTCGGCAAGCCCACCTCCCTGACCGTCTCGGGCCAGCTCGAGGGCGAGCTCGGCGCAACGGCCATCGGTGAGATCTACACTTTCGGCCCGACGTTCCGCGCCGAGAACTCCAACACCCAGCGCCATCTCTCGGAGTTCTGGATGATCGAGCCCGAGATGGCCTTCTACGACATCAACGACAACATGGACCTGGCCGAGGAGTTCGTCAAATACTGCATCCGCTACGTCCTCGACCACTGCCGCGACGACATCGAGTTCCTCGCCGAGCACTACGACAAAGACCTCATCAACCGCCTCGAGTTCGTGCTCCACAACGACTTCGTGCGCCTGACATACACCGAGGGCGTCAGGATCCTCGAGGAATCGGGCCACAAGTTCGAGTTCCC
>CAJJQT010000098.1 GCA_905193995.1 uncultured Porphyromonadaceae bacterium
ACTGATAGAAGCTATAGCAGGCGATCGCACCCACCATCACGGCCACGACAAGCATGATGAAGCCGTTGACTTTCGGTGTCTGATTTTTTGTGCTCATAATTAATGAACACAAATCCCGCAGTCCTTGTTCGCCCGGATCAGCGTAGAAAGCCGCGGAGAAAAGCGAATTCAGCTGCGTGGGGCTCCAGGCAGTCAATGAGGCGCCGCAACGAGGCTTCGGAGACGGTAAGCTGCTGAAGGCGGTTGTTGACGAAGAGCTGCACGCGCAGATCTTCTGGCAGCGGTTCCTCGCCTTCGGCGGCTTTGGCGGCCGCCAGGACTTTCCCCGCAAGCTCGGCCACATCGGCGCAGGCTGCCAGACTGCCGTCCTCGATCGACGAGTCGGTGGCGAAGCGGTAGTAGGTGCGATCGGCCGCGAAAGCCAAATCGGCACGGGCCGTATCGGCCACCATCATCATGACGGTCAAATTTTTTGTCTCCATCAGTGGCGGCGCGGCAGTACGTTGACTTTCAGAGCTTCATAGGCACGACCTGTCTTGGCGCGGGCTTCCTCGACGGTGTCGGCCCAGGCCAACAGCACGCCCATGCGGCGGTGCCCCTTTACCTCCGGCTTGCCGAAAATACGGATCTGGACACCATCCTCGGCGAGCGCCTTCTCGAGATTGTCGAATTCGACGGTGTCTGTGTCGCCCTCGACCACGATGGCGCGCGACGCCGACGGGCCGTAGAAGCGGATCGACGGCACGGGGAGCCCGAGCAGGGCGCGGGCATGCAGGGCGAACTCGCTCAGGTCCTGCGAAATCATTGTCACCATGCCTGTGTCGTGCGGGCGGGGCGATACTTCGCTGAAGATGACGTCGTCGCCCTTGACGAATAGCTCGACACCGAAGATGCCGTAGCCTCCGAGAGCGTCCGTCACGGCCCGGGCTATTTCGCGGGCCTTCCCGACGGCCGTCGCGCTCATGGGCTGCGGTTGCCACGACTCGCGGTAGTCGCCCTCGACCTGAACGTGGCCGACGGGCTCACAGAAGGTCGTTCCGGCCACGGAGCGCACCGTCAGCAGCGTGATCTCGTAGTCGAAGTCGACGAAGCCCTCGACGATGACACGTCCGGCACCGGCACGGCCGCCTTCCTGGGCCTCGTGCCAGGCGGCGTCGATCTGCTCGACGGCGGACAGTGGTCTGGCCGTGGCCGCTTGAACTCATCACAGGCTTCACCACGCAGGGCAGTCCGATTTCGGCTATGGCTCGGTCGAATTCCTCGCGGGTGTCGGCGAAGCGGTAGCGCGATGTGGGCAGGCCCAGCTCCTCGGCGGCGAGGCGGCGGATGCCCTCGCGGTTCATCGTCAGACGGGCGGCGCGGGCGGTCGGAGTGACATTGAAACCCTCCTTCTCGAGCTTCACGAGCTCGTCGGTGGCGATGGCCTCCACTTCGGGAATGATGTGGTCGGGGCGTTCGGCCTCGATGACAGCCCGCAGTGCCTCCCCGTCGAGCATGCTCAGCGTGTGGCCCCGATGGGCCACCTGCATGGCGGGGGCGTGCTGATAGCGGTCGCAGGCCACTACCTCGACTCCCATGCGCTGCAGTTCGATTGCCACTTCTTTTCCTAACTCTCCGCTGCCCAGCAGAAGCGCCTTGACTCCGGCGGGCGAAAAAACTGAACCTATTTTTGCCATATTGGTAATTTGCTGCAAAGTTACGCATTTTTTCCGGGACTGCGGCACTGATAGTTATAAATGTTGAATGTTAAAAAACAATGGTTAAAATTTAGACAAATTAACTTGACACACACGGCGTTGCACCGTAATTTTGCGTCGGATTAGTACATAAACCTTTATAGCCTATGAACAGAAAATTCATCATATGCGGCCTCGCACTGGCCGCCGGTGTCCTCGGCGCCTCGGCGTCAGCACCCATTTCACAGGAAGATTTCGTCAATGCGGCCGAATCGACGGTCAACGGCGTCGTGTCGGTCAAGAGCTTCGCCACCCCGGCCACTCGCGGCTATCAAGGCGGCTTCGATCCGTTCGACGATCCGTTCTTCCAGTACTTTTTCGGCTCCCCCGGCGGCCGCCGGCAGCAGCCGCAGCAGCCCGAACCGCGCCAGCAGCAGGTGGGCCTCGGCTCGGGCGTCATCATCTCGCCCGACGGCTACATCGTCACCAATAACCACGTGATCGACGGTGCCGAGCGCCTCGAGGTGACCCTCAACGACAACCGCAACTTCGAAGCCACCATCATCGGCGCCGACCCCGTCACCGACCTGGCCCTGATCAAGATCGAGAATCCCGGCGACAGCCTGCACGTCATCCCGATGGGCAACAGCGAGGATCTGCGCGTAGGCGAATGGGTGCTCGCCGTCGGCAATCCGTTCGGCTTCACCTCCACCGTCACCTCAGGCATCGTCAGCGCCAAGGCGCGCAACATCTCGTCGACCGTTGGCGGCGGGACCGGCGGTGGCATCGAGGCATACATACAGACCGACGCCGCCGTCAACCAGGGCAATTCGGGCGGCGCGCTGGTCAACCTCGCCGGCGAACTCGTCGGCATCAACACCGCCATCTACTCGCGCACCGGCAACTATGCCGGATGCTCGTTCGCCATACCGACATCCATTGTCAAGAAGGTTGTCGAGGACCTTGAGCGCTACGGAACCGTGCAGCGCGCCTTCCTCGGCATCTCGTTCATCGAACTTTCGCCCGAGCTGATCGCCGAAAAGAAGATCGAAGGCGCCACCCGCGGCATCTACGTAGCCGAGGTCCAGGACCACAGCGCCGCCATCGAGGCCGGCATCAAACCCAGCGACGTCATCGTGTTCATCAACGACATCGCCGTCACCGGCACCGCCCGCATGCAGGAGATCATGGCCCGCTGCAGCCCCGGCGACGTCATCGAGATCAGCCTTATCCGCGACGGCAAGCCCCACATGGCCACAGTGACCCTGCGCAACCGCGACGGCAACGTGGCCGTCACCGGACCTGAAACGCCGATGGGCGTCCTCGGCGCCACCTTTGCGGCCGCCGACACCGAGCTGCTGCGGCGTATCGAGATCTCGCGCGGCGTCGTAGTCACCCTCACCGGCGACGGACGCATGTCGCAGGCCGGTATCCGCGACGGATTTATCATCACCTCAGTCAATAACATGCGCGTATCGAGCGCCGACGACATCGAGAAGATCTTCACCGCCATCCGCGACCTCGGCCCGGGCGAAGACAAGGTGATGTTCATCTCCGGCATCTACCCAACCGGCAAGCGCGCCCACTACGCCGTCGACCTCGGCGAATAACCGCCCCACCCCTAAAAAAGAATCACATAAGCCGCGACTTATGTGATTCTTTTTACGTTACTGCCTGAAAAGCTCTGAGTGTGAACCTAGACGAACGAGATCTATTTGGTCGGTTTCGCTGTCAAACCATATCAGCAGAAAGTCTCCCTCAATGTGGCACTCCATAAATCCGGCATAATTGCCCGTAAGCATATGCGGATAGTAATCAGCCGGAATTGGAATTTCCGACTGAAGCATATTGAGTATTGCCATAAGTTTCACCAATTTCCTGGGATTGTTGCGAAACCGCTTATAATCCTTTTTGTATTGGGTGGTAGGGTGCAGTTTCTTCATAATCCCATAGAACGTTCCATCGCTTCGATGGAAGAAAGGTCAAGCGGGGTTGTATTGCGCAGGGAACCGCTTTGAGCCTCCTTCATAGCTTCGAGTGTCACATCGTTAGGCTCGCTGTAGGCGGCATCGAGAAGCAATGTCTCAACGTAGTTGTTGAGACTGCGGTTCTGGCGCTTGGCAAGCTGCCGCAGCCGCTCGATCAGTTCTACCGACAAGCGGAAACTCTGGTTCTTTTTGGGAAGTGCTATATCCATATGTAATAATTTATGCTGCAAAGTTACTATATTTGTATTACAACAACAAGCACTCCCGCAAAAAAGTTGTGGATTAAAAATAACCGCCCCACCCTTTGTTTAGTCAGGGGAGTTCGGTCAGCGGCTTTTCGTACGCCAGCCTTTCGCCCCAGATGAAACTACAACAGCCAAGTGCGGCATACCCTCTTTTTGAGAGGATGTGCTGCATTGGCTTATTTTCAAGACCTGTGTCAATTCTGACGAACTGCGCGTCAGTCCTGTCTGCCAGCGATTCAGCCAAGTCGAATAATATTGAAGAAACTCTTTTACCTCTGTAATCATCAGAAAGGGCTAAACGGTGGAACACCGCATAAGATTCAGCCACATCCCATAATTCCGGATGCCTGTCATACTCTTCATCGCCGACAGCTATTGCAACGTATCCGGCTATACGGCCGCCATCGTCCAGAACGAAGCCATTTGAGCTCCTTATGTCAGATTTCAGAACCTCGAGCGACGGATAGCCGTCGTCCCACTGCTTGAACCCGGCTCTACGCTGGGCAAGACGGGCCTGAGAGAAAACCAGCATCACGTCATCGACATCATCAAAAGTAGCTTTCCGTAGAATCATACCGCAAAATTAGAAAGTGATGGTGAAGCGGGTGAGGCGGTCGGGCGAGGTGGCGAGGCGGCAGGTGGCGCCGTGGCGGCGGACGACGTCGCGGACGAAGGTGAGGCCGATGCCCTGGCCGCCGGGCTTGTCGGTGTAAAAGGGAGTGAAGAGGCGCCTGGCCTTCTCGGCGCATATACCCGGACCGTTGTCGGTGACTTCAAGGACGGCATGGCCGTCGCGGCGGCAGACGGCGACACTGACTGCGGCGGCAGGGCGTCCGGCCGCGCTTTCGACCGCGTTCTTGACAATATTCACGAGCGCCTGCCCCATCAGCGGCGCGTCGATGCTTACCTCAGGATTACAATCGGAGTCCGCGACGGTCACTTTTACCCCTGCGGCTGAGCCGAGGCTCTGCAGGAAAGGCGCGTTGCGTTCGACAAAGTCGCGCAGTCCCTGTGGCGACCGCTGCGGATCAGGAATGCGGACCACGTCGGCGAAGCGGTTGATGAACCGCGCCAGGCTGTCGGTGCGGGCGGCGCACGACGCGAGCACCTCGGCCACCTCCGGCGCTGCGGCCGGGTCGCCAAGGGCCGGAATGGCAGCATCGATGGCCGAGCCGACACCCGCGACCGTGTTGTTGACCTCGTGCGAGATGATGCGGATCACCTTTTCGTAAGCCGCGCGTTCGGCGGCCGCCACCGAGTTTGTGATGTCCTCGACCAGATAGAACCGGTGCTCCACGCCGCAGTCGATGAACGTGTGGCAGCTGCAGCGCAGGGTCGTGCCGCTGTCGGTGAGGCGGTCGACGGTCGATCCGACAGTCAGGCTGCCGATGACCCGGTTCAGCGCAGTGCCGTCGGGCATCAGGCGCCGTGCGGCGGGATTGGTCAGCGTGACCTGGCCGTCATAGTCGAGAATGACCACCCCGATGGGAGCGGCCGCTATAAGCAGATCGACAAAGCGGGTGCGCTCCTCGTACTGCACGCGTCCGGCCTTGAGCGTGTCGAGCAGCTCGTTGAATGTGTCGGAGATGCGGTCGACGTCGGGCTGCCCGACATGGCGCAGGCGCGTGGTGCGGTCCTGCCCGCGCAGCAGGTCGAGACCGCGTGCAAGCGCATCGATAGGCCGGATGAGCCGGCGGTAGAAGAAAATCAGAAACAACAGCGCCGCGAGCGTCAGACCCTCGAGGACGTAGAACAGCGTCGAGCCGACTTCGGCCGCGCCGATCACAGCCGTCAGGCACACCGCGAGCAGCAGCGCGGCCATTATGACGAACAGCAGCCGGAGATTCATGGACGGAAACCGAACTTCTCGAGCCGGCGGTAGAGTGCTCCGCGACTCAGCCCCAGCTCGGCGGCTGCCCGCGATATGTTTCCTCCGTGGCGCCGCATGGCGTCGGCGATGCGGTCGTGCTCGAGCCGGTCGAGAGTGCCCCCCGGAGCCGGCTGCGCCGGAGCGGCTACACCCCGGGCCGCCGGAACAGCCCGGCGGAAATCGTCGGCGCCGAGTGTCGCGGTGCCGCTGACGATCAGCGTGCGCTCCACGGCGTTGCGAAGCTCGCGGATGTTGCCCGGCCAGGGAAGCGACCGCAGCCAGGCCAGGGCGTCGGGCGTCACCGACGGTTCGGGCAGTCCGTTGGCACGCGCCGCGGCGGCAAGGAAATGGGCCGTCAGAGGCGCTATGTCGTCCGTGCGGTAGCGCAGCGGCGGCAACTCTATGTTCACGAGATTTATGCGGTAGAATAGGTCTTCCCGGAAGCGGCGCTCGGCCACAAGGCGCGGAAGGTCGGCGTTGGTGGCGCAGACCACGCGCACGTCGACGCGGCGGGTGACGCTGCTGCCCAGGGGCTCGAACGACTGCTCCTGAAGCACGCGCAGCAGCTTCACCTGGCAGGTGAGGTCGAGTTCGCCGATCTCGTCGAGGAAGATCGTACCGCCGTCGGCGGCCTCGAAGCGGCCGACGCGGTCGGCGAGGGCGTCGGTGAACGCCCCCTTGCAGTGACCGAACATCTCGCTCTCGAAGAGCGACTGAGGCAGGCCGCCAAGGTTGACCTTGACGAACGGCCCCCGGCGCCGGCGGCTGTTGCGGTGTATGGCCTCGGCCACGAGTTCCTTGCCGGTGCCGCTCTCGCCGGTGATGAGCACCGGTGCATTCGTCGGAGCGACGCGCGCGGCTGTCTCGAGCACTTGGCGCAACCCTACACTCGAACCGACGATGCCCGCGCGGTCGAAGCGCGTGGCGGCGGCTTCCGGAGCCTCCGCAGCCGTCATGTCGAGAGCAACAGATATACGGTCGAGCAGGCGCCGGTTATCCCACGGCTTGGTGATGAAATCGAACGCGCCGGCGCGCATGCCTTCCACGGCCAGGTCGATGGTGCCCCACGCCGTCATGAGTATGACCGGGACAGCCGGCGCGAAAATCTTGATCTGACGCAGCAGCGTCAGACCCTCCTCCCCGGAGGTGTAGCGTGAGAAATTCATGTCGAGGAGCACCAGCGCGGGCGGGGCAGCGCGCACCTCGTCCATTGCTTCGGCCGGCCCGCCGGCGG
Source organism: uncultured Porphyromonadaceae bacterium (assembly GCA_905193995.1). Classification (GTDB taxonomy): domain Bacteria; phylum Bacteroidota; class Bacteroidia; order Bacteroidales; family Muribaculaceae; genus CAG-873. The sequence continues at coordinate 7,014 of CAJJQT010000098.1, forward strand.
CCTTGGCCTCGTGTCCTGCACGCCTCAGAAGCAGCTGCAGCGAGGCGCGGATGGCCGGATCGTCGTCAATTATCAGAATCATACTGCAAATATAGCGATTTTTTATTTTCTGCCGC
>CAJJQT010000099.1 GCA_905193995.1 uncultured Porphyromonadaceae bacterium
CTTTACACGCCATGGCCCACGCGGGCTCACGGTGAAATTGTTCAGTCCTTGCGCGGCGGGGCCACTTCCGCATCCACGATGTCTTCATCGCTGTCGGGGGACGCGGTGGCGTTTTGCGGCCCGCCTTCCGGTCCCGAATCCGGCTTGCCGTCCGGTTCGGAGCCTGGCCCTGTGTCCGGGTCGGCGGCGTCCGCGCCCTGGGGCAGGGCGTGGGCGTCCAGTACCTGCGCGTCCAGGGCCAGGCGCTGTTCCTGGTTTTGCGGCAGGGGCACGCAGCCTTTGTCCACCAGCACAATGCCCGTGCGTTCCAGCACCTGGCGGCGGTAGGCGTATTCTTCCTGCATCTTATGGTGCCGGTAGACAAACCAGCGGTGCACCAGGTAACAGACGGCCAGCAGGGCCGCGGCGCTGCCAGCTATCCAGGGGATATACGGCGTCAGCGCGCCGCCCATGCGCACCAAAGCCGTAAAGGCCCCGTCCACAAAAAACAGCCCCGCACCCAGCAGCAGGATGCCCAGCAAGAGCACCACCGTAGGCGCATTGCGGATAATGGCGTAAAACCGTCGTAGGCGTTCGGGCACCTGCGCCTCGTCCGCATCGCTCCCGGCTTCTTTTGCGGCTGGCGCGGCGTCTTCCCGGCCCAGAAAGCGCGCCACCCAGGTGCCGGAAAGGTGCACCAGCAGCATGAGCCCCACCGGGGCCAGCACGGCCGCCACGGCCCAGCCCAGCCAGGGAAAGCGGGCCAGGGGCGGGCCGCCCGGAGTTTCCGGCGCGGCGTGCATGACCCCGTAAAAAAAAGACACGCCGCCCACGGCCAGTTCCACCAGAAAAATGGCCACCATCAGATAGAGCAGGGCGTCTTTGTACGGCCCGGCGTACCAGGCCAGCGGCCCACGGCCGGCGCGGGGGCCTGCTCCGGACCGGTCGGCAAACTGGGCGGCTGGCCGCCCGTTATGGTCAGATTTGCGCATGCGTTCCCTCACGAATAGGCAGCATACGTTGCCGCGCGCCGTCCCGCAAGCCCCGGACCGCCCCTTGCCCGCAAGGCGCATCTGGCTTACCGTGCGCGCAGACGTGGGGCGTTGCAGCCTTGAGCCGAGCGGACGGCTGCGTGAGCTGACGTCCGCCGTGCAGCCGTAGCGCGGTTTGCCCGGCGGATAAGCGTCGGAGTGGGGTCTTGTCCTTGCAGATATACTTCCGCAACGGCAAGCGGGGCCAATGGAATGGAGGACACAGCATGCATGTACTTGTGACGGGCGCGGCGGGTTTTATCGGCTACCATCTCTGCCGGCGGCTGCTGGCCGACGGGCATACGGTGGTGGGGCTGGACAACTGCAACGACTACTATGACGTGCAGCTTAAAAACGACCGCCTGGCGCAGCTGGCGGCACTGCCGCAGGCCGCCGGTTTCCGCTGCGTGCGGGGAGATTTGGCCGATGGCCCGGCCCTGGCCGCGCTTTTTGAACAGGAAGGCTTCAGCCATGTGGTCAACCTGGCCGCTCAGGCCGGAGTACGCTACAGCCTGCAGAATCCTGAGGCCTATCTCAATGCCAACCTGCTGGGTTTTGGTCACATTCTGGAGGGCTGCCGCCGTCACAAGGTGGAGCACCTGGTTTTTGCCTCCTCGTCCTCGGTCTACGGGCTCAACGCGGCCCAGCCCTATTCTGTGCGCCACAATGTGGACCATCCCGTAAGCCTGTATGCGGCCAGCAAAAAAAGCAACGAACTCATGGCCCACGCCTACAGCCATCTGTTCCGCATTCCCTGCACGGGGCTACGCTTTTTTACGGTTTACGGCCCCTGGGGCCGACCGGATATGGCCCTGCACCTGTTTACCACGGCCATTTTGCGCGGCGAACCCATCAAAGTTTTCAATGCGGGCCGCATGCGCCGCGATTTTACTTATATCGACGACATTATTGAAGGCGTGGCGCGCATCCTGCCCCAGGCCCCCGGTCCGGACCCGGATTTTGACCCTGCGGCCCCCAACCCGGCCAGCAGCTCCGCGCCCTGGCGCATCTACAATATCGGCAACAACCACACGGTGGAGCTCAACGACTTCATCGCCACCCTGGAAGACGCCCTGGGCCGCAAAGCCGTCAAAGAGCTGCTGCCCATGCAGCCCGGCGACGTGGCCGCCACCTGGGCCGACATTGACGACCTAACCGCCGCCACGGGCTTTGCCCCCCATACGCCTCTGCGCGAGGGCATTGCCCGCTTTGTGGCCTGGTACCGGGAGTACTACAGATCATGACCCTCCAAAGCGCGCCCCTCCTGCCCGTTCCCACGCCGGAGCGCCCCGAAATCCTCGCCCCGGCGGGGGATGTTCCTTCCTTTCTGGCCGGGCTGGCCGCCGGGGCGGACGCCATCTATCTGGGGCTCAAAAATTTTTCTGCCCGCATGCAGGCCGAAAATTTCGGCCTCACCGAACTTTCGCGCCTGACGGATCTGGCCCACGCTTCGGGCGCGCGCGTTTATGTGGCCATGAACACCTTGCTTAAGCCGGACGAGCCCGCCCAGGCCTTCCGGCTGGCGGCCCGGCTGGCCCGTCAGGTGCGGCCCGACGGCCTGATCATCCAGGATCTGGCCCTGCTGGATCTGGCCCGTCAGGCGGGCTTTGAGGGCGGGCTTTTTCTCTCTACCCTGGCCAACCTCACCCATCCGCAAAGTCTGCTGGAGGCTCGCGCTCTGGGGGCCAGCCGGGTTATCCTGCCGCGTGAACTCTCCATTGACGAAATCCGCCTTATGGGCGCGGCCTGCCCCGAAGGGCTGGACCTGGAGTGTTTTGTTCACGGCGCGTTGTGCTACTGCGTTTCCGGGCGCTGCTACTGGTCCAGTTATATGGGCGGCAAAAGCGGCCTGCGCGGTCGTCACGTCCTGCAGAGCCGCAGCCTTCTTAAAATGCGCCAGACGGTCGACTTCGGTTTCGTCGGTCGCTTCTTCGGCGTATTCGGTACCTTTACCCATGAGGACGAGCTCGCTGCGAGAGAGCTGGTCAGTCACGATCTTGTCAAACTGTTTCAGATTCATTGTGTACCTCCTTCGGCATAATCAGCAAAAAGCTGGTGTTGATAGGAACTGCGAGCGCCGTCTCGACAGGCCGCTCCTGCTCGGCGATAAGACCGGACAGGTCAAAGCCGAGAGTCGAGAGATATTCAAGACCGAGCTTTGCGTTCGCGAGGGCGTTGACATTCAACGCGACATTGTAATAGGTCTTTTCGACCTCGCGCCGAATATCGGAAAAACGCTTTTTGAGGTCTCTGTCGACCCGCGCCTCGCGCAGCTCTGTCTCTTGCAGCTTTTCGGCCATAGGGACCCGCGCAAGAAGTACGTTGTGAATTGAGTACAGGATTGTACCCCAACTCATAGACAAGGGACCTGCAAGCTCCTCGTTCTTCTTGTGCCAGTCCATCATATAGTTATAGACTTCGGTCAGGCGCGGCTCGACATACGCAACCATCTCAGCGAACTTCGTACGCTCGAGCTTTTCCGCAAGCAGCGCGGCTTTTGCGGCGGTCTCCTGTGTGTCGACCTGCGCAAGGGCCTCGGCCTTTCGGGCCTCAAGCCATTTTAGTAAGATTTTCTTAGTCACTGTTCTTCCTCCAAATTAGTCCTTGCGATAATACTCGCACTCGTAGGCGTCGGCGCGAAGCGGCAGATTCGGGGCCCAGGAGATCGGCTGACCCATGAGCGCGCCAAGTTCTTCTGCAGAGCTGACGCCGATCGGAACCTCGCAAATCACTTCGTCGTGAACATGGAAGACGATCGGGAAGCCGGCGGCCTCAAGCCTAAACATAGCCTCAGCCAGGCAGTCACGGGCGGTAGCCTGAACGATATTCTCTACGAACTTCGGCCCGTAGGACTCAATACGGCCCCAGCCGCCCGAGGACTGAATTGTCCCCTCATAGGTGATATTGTCGTCGCCATCGACACGGGGCTTGACGTAGCTGAGCTCTCGGCCATTCGGCAAGCGCAGACGCATGAGCGGTCCTTGCTTGCGAAGTCTCATGCCGTGTGGCAGGTCGACAGGCGCCTGCGTCGTAATACACCGACGAACGGCTGCATCTGTGTCCCACCAGAACTTCGTGATCGACTTATTTGCCGCGCGCCAACTATTGACAATCGGCTTGAGCTCAGACTCTTCAAGGCCCATTGCCAAAGCGCCCATGCTCTTCATGGCGCCAACGGAACCGCCATAGCCCAAGGCAAGCTCAGCAATTTTACCCTTCTGACGCATCGGGTCACCTTTCTTGACAGACCCTTTCGGCAGGTGAAACATCTGCTCGGCCGAGGCCTCATAGATTTTGCCGTGCGTGTTGAAGACGTCCATGCGCCACTCTTCATCTGCGAGCCAAGCAAGCACGCGCGCCTCGATCGCAGAGAAGTCAGCCACGATGAACCTGCAGCCAGGCTTAGGGATAAAGGCCGTACGAATGAGCTGGGACAGCGTTCCTGCCGTATCATCGAAGAGCATCTCGAGAGTCTCAAGATCGCCTTCACGAACCAAGCGCCGTGCCGCGTCAAGCTCGCTGTCCGGCATCTTGTTCTGCGGCAGGTTTTGCATCTGCACCAAACGCCCGGCCCAGCGCCCGGTGCGCGCGGCACCGCAGAACTGGGTCAGGCCTCGGATACGACCGTCAGGGCAAACCGTGCGGAGCATCGCGTTGTATTTTTCAGTTGAGGTCTTCGCAAGGCCCTGACGAATATCGAGCATCGCGTGGACCTCTTCATTATTGGTGCCGCTGCGAACGTCGCCGATCATTTTTTTATTAAGGCTCTCCACCTCAAAGCCAGAGACTTCCTCAATCCAGGACTTGAGCTGCGCGGCGCTCTTCGGATTGTCGAGGCCCGTCAATTCCTTTGCGGCATCAAGCAGCCGAGCTTTTACGATCTGGTCGATCGCAACCGCGTTTTCCGCGAGGACCGTATCAACGCCGACGCCGCGGTCGTTGATATGCTGGTCGATTATCCAGAGATCGTGCTCGCTGGGAATCACGGGGAACTTTTGCAGGCGCTTCCTGATCGCACGCTCCGTCACGACGTCCTGACGGTTATACTCAACATAGAGGTTCCACCGTTCGGGGTCATGGTGAGGAAGATTGCGCGTGCGCTCGCCGTTAACCTTTGTGGCCTTGCAGGGAATTGAGAAGTATCGAATCAATGCCTTGCCCGTCTTCGACTTCTGCTTGTCCTCAGGCAAGCCAATCACTTCGCCAACAGCTTCCAGGCTACCAGGCAAGCCAAGCTCACGGGCCATGACTGCGGTACAGCTCCATTGATCTGCAGGAGTCACGCGACCCATAAACGCGCTCAGACAAGTCCGTTCAAAAGACGCATTGAATGCTGTCTTGAGGATTTCGGGGTCATACAGGGCGTCCTGGAGCTCCTGGGGTAGCTTCTGGCCTTGCGCCATGTCGATAACCGCAACAGGACCATCGTCCCAGGCATAGCCGAAGAGCAGAATCTCAAAATCAGGACTCGCCGCGTAGGCATAAACACCGGCTTTTTGAAGAGAGACAGAGGAATAGGTTTCAATATCGATTGCGAGAGTTTTCATGTGCTCGCTCCCTTCTTGCTATTGCGGGGGGGGGTAAAGCCCGAGGGCGTGGGCACGCCGCGTATTTTCTGCGATCGTACACCACTCGAGCTGGCTGGCGCGGTTATCATGCTTATTGCCACGTTTATGGTCCACAACGGGATAGCCGTGCGGATTCGGCACAAACATTCTTGCGACGAGCAAGTGAACCTTCACATTGCAGCCGTTCAGGCTTACTCGCAGATAACCGCGCCGATCGTCAAAAGGCTTTAACACGCGCCCCGTACTCTTGCGCCGAATCTCTCCTAAGCGATTGATCTCGTACTCAGGAAAGTCGGGAATCGTGTGCCAGACGATCTTCATAGACTCAGCTCAGGAGCTCGTCGTCTTCGTCCTCGAAGTCGTCGTCCCAGTCAGAGTCAGTCACGACGCCGCCAGACAGAGGCTCGCCGTCGCTGAGCTTCATAATGCCGTTCAGGCCGGCAGAAATACCCTTATTGCCGTTCGTATCGTAGACATAGAAGTTGACGATCGCGCGGCCGTAGCAGCCGGAATAGAGCTCGCTCGCCTCGGTGATCGGGGTCTTATCGGCGTAGACGATAACAGGCTTGTTGTTGGAGCTGCAGGTCATAACGTAGTGACCCTTGCACTCGGGGCCGAACTCGCCGCCGTTCGGGCGCTCACCGTCGCCGTCATGCAAAGTGGTTTTCAGAGTGGAAGGCAGCTTCTTGCCAGAGTGCTTCTGCAGATAAGCAGTCTTCGCAGCCTCGATCGCGGCCTTGATCTTCGCGATCGTGTTCTTGTCGGTCTTCGGAATCAGCAGGGTCACGCTGTACTTCGGCTGAGCGCCTTCCTGAGCGGCGCGAGGGGTAAAGGCGTTGACGTAGGAAAAACGAACGCGACCGGTAGTGATCTGAGTAGCAGTAGCCATTGTAAAAATCTCCTTTTAATTTTTAATAATGTAGACGTCAGCATATTGAACGCCGAAATTTAATGCTTCCTGGTGGGTATCGAAGTAAATGTCAATGCGGTTCCCCTTGATGGCGCTGCCCGTGTCTTCGGCAACGTATGTATGCCCGTCGATCACGATCTCAGAGCCAAGAGGGATAACAGAGGAGTCGACTGCAATCGTTCGGCCGGCTTCGACGACCGCGCCAGATGCGGTAACGCCGTAACCAAAGTCGCCAGGGTCTTTCCCGCAGCATTTGCGGCAAGCGCAATACGCAGTCAGACGGAACTCGCCAAGCTCTTCGAGAACGGGCTCAGTCTCTTCGGGCTCAATCTCGATAATAGGCTCGGGCATGGTCTCAGGCGTCGCATACGACGTGGGCTCAAGCTCTAAGGTCGGAGCCGCAGTTTCTTCAACGGCTTTTGCCTTCGGCAGGAAAATCGCCATAAGAATGATCGTGCAGACGAGCACCAGAATGATAGCCCACTGAATACGAATCAAGCGTGCCTGCTGATACAGGAGTCGCCGGCTTTTCGCTTGCATCATTATCGTTTCCTCCTCTTACTCGTCAAAGGCTTTGAGGACCTGGTCTTCAAAGCGATACGCGGGCC
>CAJJQT010000100.1 GCA_905193995.1 uncultured Porphyromonadaceae bacterium
ATCCTGATACTCGTCGACCAGGATGTAGCGGAAGAATTCGCGGTAATGGCCCAGCACGCCAGGATTGTCACGGAACAGGACGGCAGTGTAGAAAAGTAGATCGTCGAAGTCCATGGCGTCGGCCAGGCGGCAGCGGCCGGCGTACGTCTCATATATTTTGGCCGTGAGCGGGCGCCGGGCATTTCGGTCGGCCTTCATCAGCTCGGCGTCGGCGGCGTAAGCCGAGGGCGATACAAGGGCGTTCTTGGCCCAGGAGATGGACGCCTGCACGGTGGCCGGCTTGTAGATTTTCTCGTCGAGGTCGAGGTCCTTGATGATGGTCTTGATCAGCGAGCGCGAGTCGGATGAGTCGTATATGGTGTAGTTCGGTGTGTATCCGACAAGTTGCGCGTTCTGCCGCAGTATGCGCGAGAATATGCTGTGGAATGTACCCATCCACACCCGGCGCGCGTTGTCGCCGGCTATGTCCTCTATGCGCTGGCGCATCTCGCGGGCCGCTTTGTTGGTGAACGTCAGCGCGAGAATGCGCCCCGGTTCATAGCCGCGTGCCAGCAGGTGCAGTATCTTGTAGGTGAGCACGCGGGTCTTGCCCGAACCGGCGCCGGCTATGACCAGCTCCCGCCCGTTGGGCTTCGTTGAGCCTGTCGAGGTAATCTGCGCTCATGCGAAGCGGTTGTTCTTGGCGTCGTATGTGAATCCGGCGTCGGCAAGTGTCTTTTCGAGCTCGGCTCGGTCGATATTCATGTCGTCGCAGAGGCTGTCGATATCGTCATATCGGTCGCGAAGTTTCATGTTTATGATGCTGAGGAGCATATAGGGGTCTTTGGGCAGATTTTCCATTTTCGTTGTGTTGCACTGACTGCAAAGTTACGAAAAAAAGTTCAAAGCCGAAAGTGAACACAAGCCTGTGCGGAATTGTTAAAGCAACAGATGAAATTAACAACTTAATTCAGTCAAATATGAAAGAAGTAGCATTAACAGGCATGACCTGTCAGGTATTCGCTGACGTGCTGTCGGCGCTGCTCAGACGAGATATAGCCGTAAACGCCCTTGTTACCGATCCCGAGAAAGTGATGCTCGACGATAGCCGGCTGACCGTGAGTCTGCTCGATACCGGCAACAAGGATGCGCTGCGGGAGTCGTTCGAAGGCTATCACGACGTGATAATGACATTTTCCGACGATCAGACCGACGCGGCTGCCAACAACTTTGTGCTCCACAGCTACAACGAGATGGTTTCCGCCGCCCGTCAGGCCGGTGTCGGCCGGCTGATTGTGGTCGGCTCTCCCGAAGCCACGGCCTATTTCATGGGCGATCTGCGCCGTCAGGACGATCTCGACTGGGTGTTCATATCCACCGAGGGCGACTTCGCCGACCGTGCTGCCGAAGAAGTCATGCATCCCCACTTCCATAAGGAGGAATACGTAGCCTGACGTCATCCGGCATCAAATAAGACCGCGCCCCGGAATCATGCGATTCGGGCGCGGTCTTTCATATTGCGGATAGCGCGTCAGCGGCCGCCGGCGGCGATCATGCCGCGCAGCCGGCTGTTGAACTCGTCGGCGTTGCGGAGCGCGTCGAGGGTCAGATGCATGCGGTAGCGCCAGTAATGGCGCGGATTGGCCGGCACGTTGATTACCTCGTCAGCCGGATTGGCGCGCCTCAGCTGCCCGTCCATCGACAGCCAGTCGGCCAGCGGGATGATGCAGAGCATCGAGGGCGACTTCACCTGCAGATCCAGGATCTTGCCGCATACCCAGGGTTCGGCGAAGTAGGGCGGCTCGCCCTGCTCGCCCAGGACTTCGTGGAAGAACCGCGACGACGCCGCGCGGTCATCCTCCCACCAGGCGCGTATGCCGCCCATGTCGTGGGTCGAGGTGGTGCACACGCTGTAGTATGGATAGCTCCATGTGTTGCCGAACGCGGCGCCGGGATCCTTCGGCATGCGCTGGATCTCGAGGGTGAGGATCTGCAGGGCGCTGAGCACGGCGGGAACGCAGCCGGGGATCATGCCCAGATCCTCGGCGCATGTGAGCATCGGGGTCGAGTCGATCAGCGGCGGCAGCTTCCACATGGCCTTCCCGTACCAGAAATCGTTGTGGCGCCGGTAGAAGAAGTCGTTGTATAGGCGGTCGAAGCACCAGCGCTCGTAGTCGTTGAGCGAACGGTAGGTGTAGGTGAACTGGGCCGAGATGCGCGGATGGTACTTGCCGGGTTCCACTGGATCGGGCACGAAGAGCACTTGGTCGATCAGGCCCAGCAGCGCGTTGCACAGGCGCGTGTTCTTCTCGTTCTTCTCCTGGGCGCCGAAGTAGTCGGCTACGGCACGTTGGGTGGCGAAGTCATCCTTGAGGCGGTAGCGCCCGGCACCGATATGGTACATGAAACGCTCGCGGGCCTCGTCGGTGTACTCGCCGAAGAAGTCGGCCAGGAACCAGTCGCAGATGTAGGGAGTGGTGTGCAGGTCGATGTCGAGCCAGAAGTCGTAGTTGTAGCGCAGCTCGTCGACGGTGAAGGGTAGTGCCGGGTTGAAGGTTCCCAGCAGCCCGTGGAGCGCGTCGAGCGGAATCTGCCATATGCGGAAGAAGCCCAAAACGTGGTCTATTCGGTAGGCGTCGAAATATTTCGACATGTTGCGGAAGCGGTCTTTCCACCAACGGAACCCGTCGCGGGCCATTTCCTCCCAGTTGTAGGTCGGGAAGCCCCAGTTCTGGCCCAGCACGGAGAAGTCGTCGGGCGGCGCGCCCGCCTGGCTGTTCATGTTGAACAGGGCCGGATACGTCCAGGCATCGACGCTGTCGCGCGATATGCCGATGGGTATGTCGCCCTTGATGGCAACGCCGGCGGCCTGCGCGTATTTGTGCACGTGGTCGAGCTGCAGCGCCAGGTTGTACTGCAGGTACATGACGTAGTCGGTGTCGCGGCGGTGCTTCTTTACGAACGCTTTCACTTTCTTTTCGTCGTAGACGGCATATTCGCCCCAGCGCGAGAACACGGGAGTCCCGTTGAGGTCGCGCAGCACGCAGAATGCGGCGTAGGGTACGAGCCATGAGGCGTTGTCCTCGACGAATTTCTTGAAATCTGCCGATTCGACCACCCGCTTGCCTTCCTGGTCGAAAATTTCGTTGAAGTATTCTATCTTGGCCTTGTTGACCGCCTCGTAGTCGATTTGTTCGAGGGCGTTGAGGCGGCCTCGCAGGTTTTCGTAGTATTCGCGGCGCCCCTTGTCGGCGAGGGTGCCGAGCGCTTCGAGGCGCAGGTACATCGGATGGAGCGCGAAGCACGAGTTGGCGTTGTAGGGATACGAGTCGACCCATGTGTGTGACATGGTGGTGTCGTTGATGGGCAGGATCTGCAGGAAGGTCTGACCGGTCGACTTGCACCAGTCGATCATCTTCTTGAGATCATAGAAGTCTCCGACGCCGAAATCCTCGTCGCTGCGCAGGGCAAACACGGGTATGGCCGTGCCGGCGCCGCGCCAGGGCGCCATGGGGTTGATGAACCGCATTCCGGCCGTGACGGTGGCTTCGTCGGCGAGCGGGCGGATGCCGAGGCGACGGTTGTCGCCGGTCTCCCAGGCCACGACATTGCCGGCGGCGTCGACGAGCAGGAATTTGAACTGCGTGTCGGGCGTCAGCGTGCGGGCGTCGACAGTGGCCGTCCATGTGGGATAGTCGTGGTCGGAGAGGACGACTGCCTTGGCCGGATCCCAGTTGCCGAGCACGTCAGCGTCGCCGCTGAGGGCTACGCGGTAGCTCTGGTCGACCATCGGCGCGTCGAGGCGGAATGTCAGATGGCCGACGCGGGGCAGGATTTCCTTGGCCGGGTCGGGGCGTTTGCAGATACATTCCGTGAATGCCGACGAGTAGTACGGCTTGTCCCACGGCTGGTCCTGCCAGCGGTCGTAGATGTTGTAGATGCGCGCGCTGCGGCCGCGGCGGAATACGTGGGGCGTACCCCATTCGTGCTTGACGGAGCCGTTCTCGTGGCGTACTTCGTATGAATATTCGAGCGAAATGCATTCGTCCGGAATCTCAACCGTTGCCGTCCAATGCTCGGAGCCGTTCATTATCATTTTTATATCGAAAGGTGCCGTGCTGCCGTCGGCTGCATGGCCTGCGATATAAAGCGACTCGCCCCAGTTGGTTCGGTAGTCGATGTTGAATGTCAGTTTCATATCGGGGTTTCTTATGATATTAGTTCATTTGATCTCAATTCTATCGGCGGATGTCATAATGACGTGCAAAGATAACGCAATTTTTCAGAATTGCAAAGACTCTGACAGCTAAAATTATGTATAAATTCTGCAACAATCCGTAAAAATAAATTGCAGCGAATATTTTCCGAAAAGTTTGGTAATTTGCGGGCAAACGATTATTTTTGCGGAACAAAAACCTATAACCTTAAATCAAATCATTAATGAAGCATTTTACTTTATTAGGAATGGCATTGCTGATGTGTGGCGGCGCGGCCGCCGCTCAGCCCCGCAGTGCCTCGGCGCCTCAGCTGCTGCTGACGACGCCCACGGGCCTGATGGCACCTGTGTGGTCGCCTGACGGAAGCAAGATTGCCGTCACGGGCGACAATTACACCGGTATCATGGTGGCTAACGCCGACGGCACCGGCCTCCGTACAGTTACTGCTACCGCCGGCGCAGGCTACAAGATGCTGTGGGACGGCAACGAAAGTGTTGTCGGACGCACTAACATCACCGAAAACGGCCGCGTGATGCACGAACTCCGTGCATGGAACGTTGCCGACGGCGCGTCGAAGGTCATCGTAGCCAAGAGCCGCAACGCCCAGGCTCCGAGCATGCGTGCGATAGGCCGCAAGCGCGGAGCTGCTGGCATCTACGACCAGATGGTGGCCCAGGCCGCCGAGGTGGCTGCCAAGGTGCCCGCACTTGCCGAGTTTGCCGGACAGATCATCATCAATCCCGCTCTGTCGCCCGACGGCAGCCGCATCGCCTTCCAGGTTCCCGGTCACGGCATGTGGGTGATGAACGCCGACGGCACCGGCCTCCGTTCGCTCGGTCTCGGTTCGAACCCCTCGTGGCTTCCCGACAACGAATCGATCGTCTACACCGTAGTCAAGGACAACGGCCAGGTCTACACCTCGTCGACCATGCTGGCCATGAATGTCGTAAGTGGGGAGAGTGTCACTCTTACATCCCGTACCGACATGATTCCCCTGACTCCCGCAGTCTCGCCCGACGGCACCAAGGTTGCCTTCCAGAACGCTGCCGACCAGTCGATCTATGTAGTAACCCTCAAATACTAAGCCACAAATGAAAACGACATTCTCAAGCCTCGCCAAGGGCTCTATGATTTTGGCAATGTCGCTGGTGGCTATGCCGGCGATCACGGCTCAGGAAAAAATTGACTGGGGCGACTTCAAGCTATTTATCGATCCGGGCCACTCAGGCAAGGAAAACCGCGGCCTGTGGGGCTATTCGGAAGCCGAAAAGGTGCTCTCCGTAGCCCTTAATATCAAGGATATGCTCGAAACGTACACGACAGCTGAGGACGGCGTCACGTTCCGACTCTGCCGCTACGACGAGAACACCACCGTCGGCCTGCAGGAACGTTCCGATATGGCCAATGCCTGGGGCGCCGACTTCTTCTATGCCATCCACTCCGACGCATCCGGCTCCGAGAACTCGATTCTCGGTCTGTTCGGCGGCTGGCGCAATGACGGTGTCGAAGTCGAAAAGACCCCTAACGGCGGCAAGGCATTCGGCGACATACTGATGCCAAACCTTTCCGGCGTCATGCGCGTGCCCTCCCGAGGCAACTGGTACGACCGTTGCTACTACGACCGCGCTCCCCAGACCCACACCAACCAGTATCCCTATCTGTCGGTCAACCGCGAGTCGAATATGGCATCGATCCTCTCTGAAGGCGGTTACCACGACATGGCCGTGCAGCAGCAGCGCAACCTCAACAAGGACTACAAGCGTCTCGAGGCTTTCGCCGCTTTCCAGACAATCCTGAGGTACCGCAACCTCGCTCTGCCCGCTCAGACTTTCATGACCGGCGTGATCACCAACAGCGAGAACGAGCAGCCGATCAACGGTGCCGTCATCACAGTCGGCGATGCAACCTACACCACCGACACATATGAATCGCTCTTCAATCAGTATTCGCGCAACCCCGACCTGATCCACAACGGCTTCTACTTCTTCGAAGGCCTTGAGGCAGGCGCCACGCTGCCCGTTACCGTAACTGCCGACGGCTATGAGACCTGGACCGGCGAGATCACCGTAAACAACGCCCAGGTACTCGACCGCCTCACCACCTCGGCCGATTACGTCACATTCCTCGACGTGGCCATGACAAATGCCCGTCCGGCTATCGTATCCTCTGTCTCTGCCGAGGACCTCGAGAGCGTTCAGCACATCGTTCCCCTCGTGCTGACTTTCTCGCGCAACATGGACCGCGAATCTGTCGAGAAAGCATTCTCGATCGACAATCGTGGCGAAGTGACTCTCAGCTGGCTCAACGACTACACCCTTTCGATCGACGTGTCAAAGCTCCAGCCCTGGTTCACATATAATATTAAGATCGACGGCAGCATCGCCAAGAACTCGCAGACTCAGACCGCATTCGACGGCAACGCCGACGGCGAGCCCGGCGGCGACTACGTGCTGACCTTCACCATGGCCGAGCCCGACACCGAGGCTCCCTATGTCGTATCGACTTATCCCGCCGACAATTCGGAGGCTCTCTATACTATGCGTCCGCCCATCCGCCTCGAATTCAACGAGGAGATCATGTTCAACGGTGATATCAACGACGGATGCATCGTTGTCAAGGATGCCAAGGGCAAGACCTACACCGGCCTGCTGACCCACGACGTCGTTGCCGGCAAGTCGGTCCTCCACTTCTTCCCCGCTGAGGATCTTGCCAAGGACTGCGCTGTCCTCGTTACTTTCATCGGCGGCATTGCCGACGCTTCCGGCAACGTTTCCAAGGACTACAGCTTCCGCTTCCTCACCGAGTTCCGCAACTGCACCTTCACCGAGATGATACAGCCGCTCACCAACGAGGACGGTATGTGGGCTCCCGGTGGC
>CAJJQT010000101.1 GCA_905193995.1 uncultured Porphyromonadaceae bacterium
CAGGAGGAGCAGAAACAACAATCTCTTCACGGATAGTCTGCTTGTTGAGGTCATTTGTACCTTCGGTCACGTCGATAGCGCCGATCTGAGCCTCGTTCTGAGTTGCCTCTTCCTGAGTCTTGACTTCCTTTGTAGCATCGTACTGGTCGTCCTCGACCACAAGGATGTCGGTCACACGCTGTTCGTTAGCGACTTCTTCGGGCTGAATGATTTCTTCTTCAGGCTGCTCGATGATAGGCTGCTCCTCTTCCATTTCCTCTTCCATTGCTTCGTCCTGAGCCATCTGAGCCATTTCCTGGTCGATAGCGGCATCGGGGCCTTCTTCTTCGTTTTTAGAGAAAACGCCCTTGACACCGAGGAAAAGGATGACGAGGATAACTGCGAGCACAGAGAGTACGATGATCACTGCGCGGGTGTGGCGGTGAGGCGATTCCTTGCGCATTTCATATGCGCCGAAATCCTGATTCTTGCCTTCAAAGACTATATCGCGCCACTCTTTTGATGAAAGATCTACATCTTTTGCCATTTTCGTTTTGTACGGTTAACGGTTAATAAATCATTTCGTTCTCACTGTGGGGCGTATAATCTGAGTTCCGTGCTGAGCCTGGTAGTGCTCGAGCAGCAGTGTGTCAGTGTGCGTGGGGAGCTCGATGCTGTAGCGCGAGATCTGGTTGATCTGCATTTCATCGAGTGCGTTGATCAGACCTTCGTAAGTGGTGTTGGGACCGGGCTTGATCACGACAACGGGACGAGTCTTGAGAGTATCGGCAGCATTCTTGCGGGCCTGTTCCTCGAATTCTTCCTTGGTGATCTCCTTGTTCTTCCACCTTGTCTTGAGGTCGTCATACACCTTCATTACTTCTTCGTTGCGTTCACGGAGAATCTTGCGGATACCCTGGGGCATCTTGTTCTGGTTGCCGATGAACTGCTCGTGGCTGAGGTAGTTGTTGGCAAATGTCGTGTCGGCGACACCCTGATAGTAATAAATGTGGTGTACGGTCTTGCCTGTCTCGGCGTCGACTTTCGGCTTGTCGCCCTCATACTCGGTGTCGAGAATCAGGGTGATTGCTTCGGAAGCCTTGGCCTGGGCCTGCTGCTCTTTCTTCACATCCTCATTGGTCGGGAGCACGATCTGCAGAGTCTGCGACTTGATCATGGTCGTACAGAGCATGAAGAATGTGATCAGAAGCATGTTCATGTCCACCATGGGGGTAAAGTCCACATGGATCTGCATCTTCTTCTGGGCGCCTTTCTTTTTCTTGCCGCCCTTGTCGGATTGTTCTATTTGAGCCATAGGGTTTTACCTTTAATTAGTGGGTTCATCTTCAGATTTAAGCGCAGTCATAAGGCTGAACTTGTTGAGCTTCATAGTCTGGAGGTTGTCGAAAACTTCCTGCACGGTGGTGAAGGGAGTGTCCTTGTCGGCCTTGACTGCGATACCCTGGCCTTCGCGCATAAGAGCAGCGTAGAGGTTATGCAGGTTGGCGGCGTCCTCCGGGTTGGTCAGAGCGGCGAGCTGTTCGCCGTTGATGTCGCGGGCAACGTCATAGATTGCCTTGAGCCAGACCTGAAAATCGTTGAGCTGACCTTCGCGGTTCTTGTTACCGTTGATAGGTATACCGACGAGCGGATTGGCCATGTCGCCCTGGAATTTATCGCGGTCTGTCACCGACATGCTCAGAAATTGCGGCAGAGCAGTGAACGGAACACCGAACATATTGATCTTGCCGAATTCTGCGACCTGTGCGTTGGTGAGATTGACGGGATGGTTCTTGTGCTGCTCGTTGTAGATCGACAGAGCCTTCTGGAGCATCATCACGCGAACTTTTTCGCTTGAGTATGTCGAGTCGGCATCGCCGGTGAACGAGATGAAGATTTTACCTTCCGCAACAGTCGGGTCCTGCATCTTGCCGGACTTGTCGGCCGAAGAGATAAGTACCGTCACAAGATTGTTGACAGGTACTTTTTCCTCTGAAACAGACGACGGCGTGTAAACGATCGTCGGCTCCTTCTGCAGGAAGGTTGAAGTCAACATGAAGAAAGTAAGCAAAAGAACGGTCACGTCACTCATCGCGGTCATGTCGATGAGGGTACTCTTTCTTTTAATTTTTACTTTTCCCATATTTACCTTTTATTAACTTGTGAATATTACGGTAAACCGGGATTAGTGGGTAGCGGCGAATGTCTGAACGATTGAGAAACCGATTTCGTCGATAGCGTAGGTCAGGTTGTCGATCTTGTTGGTGTAGAAGTTATACGAGATAACGGCGAATGCACCGGTTGCGATACCGAAGGCGGTGTTGATAAGGGCCTCCGAGATACCGGTCGACAGTTCGGTCGAGTCAGGAGCGCCCGACTGAGCGAGGGCCTGGAACGACTTGATCATACCCATCACAGTACCGAGCAGACCGACGAGGGTACCGAGGGTGGTGAGGGTAGCGACGATGGGGAGGTTCTGCTGCAGAGCGGGCATTTCGAGAGCGGTAGCCTCTTCAACTTCCTTCTGGAGAGTAGCGATCTTCTGCTCTTTGGTGAGGACGGTGTTCTCATCCATTTCTTTGTAACGTACGAGGGCAGCCGAAACGACAGCGGCAACCGAACCCTTCTGGGCCTTGCAGAGCTTCTGAGCGCCTTCGATGTCGTTCTTCACGAGGCAAGCCTTGACGTTGGCAACGAACTTGGCGATGCTGCCTTTGCCCTTGGCCGAGTTGAGGGCGAACCAGCGCTCAACCGAGATAACGATAACGGTGAGGAAGAGGGTCTGGAGGATAGGCACGATGAAGCCGCCCTTGTAGACGGTGCCCCAGAGGTTCTTGGGATGTCCGTCTTCGAAGTGCATGTCGTTACCGAACCAGAAGATGAAGAGGAGTACACACACGATAGCGCAGATCAGGATGACCCATGATGCGTTCTTGATACCGGGGGCGTTCTTCTTTTGGGGTTTGTTCTTTGCGACGGGCTTGCCCATCGGAACAGTAGGCTTTTGAGCTTCCATTTTTAACAATACTTTTTTTGTGAATTATTAATTGGTATTTGTTTATAAAGTTATTTTAAGTCAAGATTTAAGTCTTAAGTCGTAGGTCAGTTTTTCATGAATCTTCGTTAGTTAACCGCGCCTCTGCGGGTTTTACGGCCATCCCTGCGGCCGACTTTCTCAAATTCATCACGCAAATTTAACCCTAAATTTTAAACCTGCAAAACATTTATGATATTTTTTTGCCATTCTTCGGCGCTTTATTAGTTTTTTCAGGCGCCGGGGCTCTTTTTTGTCTAAATTATCTGAAGTTATCGAAAATATTATTACATTTGTGGTCTGCAATCCACAGAGATCAATCATAGAGATCAATTTAAAAGACATGACAAACGGATTTTTCAGGGTCGCGTCGTGCGTACCTCTGGTCAGCATCGCCGATCCGGACGCCAACATAGCCGCCATAAGCGAATGCCTCGAATATGCATCGCGCCGCGGGGCTGCGATCGCTGTCTTTCCCGAGATGGCCGTCACGGCATACACCTGCGCCGACCTGTTCCACAACTCCACATTATATAATACGGCGCTTGAGGCCTTGGGGCGCCTCACCGACAGCTACCGGCCCGGATGGCCGACGGCCTTCGTCGGAATGCCCGTGATGCGCCGCGGCAAGCTCTACAACTGCGCTGTCGTCATCGACCGCGGTAAGATCCTGGCCGTCGTGCCGAAGACATTCCTGCCGTCGTACAACGAATTCTACGAGAAGCGCTGGTTCTCGCCGGCGCCGTCAGAGCGCGGCCTGACAGTGGAGCTGCTCGGACGCGAGGTGCCGTTCGGCACCGACATCATCGTCCGCAAGGACGGCGTCGCCGTCGGAGCCGAGATATGCGAGGATCTGTGGGCACCCCTGCCTCCGTCGACGTACGCAGCACTGGCGGGAGCACAGGTGATCGTCAATCTATCGGCAAGCGATGACGTAGTCGGCAAGTTCGACTATCTGCGCTCGCTCGTAGCCCAGCAGAGCGCGCGAGCGCTCTGCGCCTACGTATATTCCTCGGCAGGTTATGGCGAGTCGTCGACCGACCTTGTGTTCCACGGCAAGACTATCGTAGCCGAAAACGGCCACACTACCGTCAGCCGCTGCCTTAAGAATCAGAAGAAAGACGCCGTGGCGCTGTGCGATGTCAACATAGCTGCGCTCGACCACGACCGCATACATCTGCGCACGTGGGGCGACGCCGCCGACCGTGCCGGAGTCGCATCAGCGTACCGGTTTGTAGATGCCGAAGATTCGACTGTCAGGCCACAGGGCAATCTGTTCAAAGTCAACCCACATCCGTTCGTGCCGGCCGACGGCGCGGAACTTGCCGAGCGCTGCGAGGAAATCCTGTCGATACAGTGCGCCGGGCTACGCCGACGCCTCGACGCCACCCACTGCGGCCGACTCGTCGTGGGCATCTCCGGCGGTCTCGACTCGACGCTGGCCCTGCTGGTGGCCGTCCGTACGCTTGACGCCATGGGCCTTGACCGAAGCGGCATCACCGGTGTGACGATGCCAGGATTCGGCACCACCGACCGCACACACGACAATGCCGTTGCGCTGATGAAAGCGCTCGGCGTCACCGTCCGCCAGATATCGATAGTAAAGGCCGTAAACCAGCACTTCGCCGACATCGGCCACGACCCGGCCGTACACGACGTCACCTACGAAAACTCACAGGCGCGCCAGCGCACCCTGCTGCTGATGGACATAGCCAACCAGGTCGGCGGTCTGGTGCTCGGCACCGGCGACCTGTCGGAGCTCGCCCTGGGCTGGGCGACATATAACGGCGACCACATGTCGATGTACGGCGTCAACGCAGGCGTACCCAAGACTCTCGTGCAGCATCTGGTGCGATACTTCGCCACCGAAGCCGCCGACAAGGACGTCGCGGCAATCCTGCTCGACATACTCGACACCCCTATTTCGCCCGAGCTGATCCCTGCCGACGAGAAAGGCAACATCACACAGAAGACAGAGGACCTTGTCGGCCCCTACGAACTGCATGATTTCTTTCTCTACAATATGCTGCGCCACGGCTACACGCCGCGCACCATCTACAAGCTCGCCCTCGTCGCGTTCGGCGCCAAATACGATTCGGAGACCATCCGCCACTGGCTGCGCACCTTCGTACGCCGTTTTTTCGCACAGCAGTTCAAGCGGTCGTGTCTTCCCGACGGCCCCAAGGTGGGAAGCATCACCCTCTCGCCCCGCGGCGACTGGCGCATGCCGTCCGACGCGTCGGCCGCAGCATGGCTACGCGAATGCGACGAACTCTGAGCCGGCAACGCGCGAGCGAGATTGCAAAACTTCGACAGGTCTGTTTGTTTTGCAATGTATAAATATATAAGACAGCACACGAGAAAACGGCAAAGGAATGGGCTGAGGTGAACTTTTTCGTGTCAGAGGCGTTTTATGAGTAACATTTAACTCAAACAAAAAACGTCTGCCGATATGAAATACGTACAACCCGAACTACCCTACAGCCGCGACGCTCTGGCTCCCGCCATCAGCGCCGAAACCGTAGACTATCACTATGGTAAGCACGAAAAAGCTTACATCGACAACCTGAACCGCCTCATCAAAGGCACGGAATACGACGATATGGATCTCGAAGAGATCATCACATCGTCGAAAGGGCCGCTGTTCAACAACGCATCGCAGGCCTGGAACCATATATTCTATTTCTTCACCTTCTCACCCGACGGCTCGCGGGAGCCTTCAGGCGAACTCCGCCGCGCCATCGACCGCGATTTCGGCTCTTTCGATAAATTCAAGGAAGCCTTCGTCGAAGCCGGCGTAGGCCTGTTCGGTTCGGGCTGGGTATGGCTTTCGCGGGATAATGACGGCAAGCTCGTCATAACTCAAGGTCCCAACGCCTCGAACCCGCTGACCGAAGGCCTGACGCCGCTGCTCACATTCGACGTGTGGGAGCATGCCTATTATCTCGATTATCAGAACAGACGCGCCGACGCCCTCAAAGCCCTGTGGGACATTGTGGACTGGGACGTTGTCGAAGGAAGATATTAATCCAAGGACCAATAGCACTTAACTTAAGCATAATGTGATGAATGGGAAGGGAGGTACTCGTGAGAGCGCCTCTTTTTCTTGCCCGTTCATCACATTATCTCAGCGTCGCAACGATGTCAGAAACCGATGCCGCGGTAGCGGTTGGTGCGCGTCAATGCCAGATTGTAGCGGTATTCGAGATCGAGATATGTCAGCCTCGACTGACGGAAGAGATTTATCTCGGTAATATAGTCGACCACAGTCATTTCACCGCTGTCGAAGGTCATCTTCAGCAGCTCCATGTAGCTGTTGTCGTCGATCAGGCCGGCATACCGGTCAAGCTCCTCCTTCAATTTGAGAGCTGTTGCATATTGGGCGGTACATTCGGCAATGACATTTAAATATTCGGCTTCCTGATCAAAAATGGCCGCCATTCCGCTAAGTTCGGCCGCCCGAAGTCTTTTCTTGCGATCGAAAGACGGAAGCGTCAAAGATACTTTAAAACCATTGAAATGGTTTCTGTCCTCATAAGCATGGACGTAGCCCAAAGAAAACGAGGGCAAGGACGACATTTTTGCCACTCTGATGCTGTTGGCATAGCTTTCTGCGCAAGCATCAATGTATGGTTGAAAAATTGCGTCCGAAGACTGGACAGGATCGTCCAGAGGCTGAATGGGGTAAGCATCCAAAGGCAGCTTAGTCAGCTCTTGTGTGTAGATGCCGAATCCGCCGGTACTTCCCGTGAGATTAATCAGATCCGCCTCGGCCATGCGGACATCTGCCCGGGCGTTGGCAGCAGCTATCTGCGCCTTACGCAGGTCGAGGATAGTAGCCTCGCCCATATCATAGGATATTTGAATGGCTGAAGCGATGCTATCGATATTATCAGCTATTTCCCTATAAAGCTGGCACCTTAGGTTGGCATTTACAAGATCTATAAATATGAGCTTCAGCGTCAGGGCCCGATCCGCAACATAAATGCCGTACAACGCCTCGGATTTAGAACGTTGTATCTGTGCCTGTCGCGAACGGCTACGGTAGAG
>CAJJQT010000102.1 GCA_905193995.1 uncultured Porphyromonadaceae bacterium
GCTTACAAAGAACTTCCCGACGGCGTTACTATCAACCCGGGTCGCAGCCAGTATCAGTTCAGCTCAGCCAAGGGTGCTCAGTCGTTCACCTTCACAGTACCCGAAACTATGGCGCGCTCAGGCGAGGAACTGACTTTCTCGGGGGGTGCCATTCAGGTAAGCGGCTTTGGTGATCCTTTCGGGAGCCATCGCAGCGTATCGCCTGAATTCGGACGTTCGCCCAATTTCACAGCCATATCGCACAAGGCACTGTTAGGCACGCTCCCGTCGTTGACTATCGACCCGAAAAGCACTTCAGGCGTTGAAAATGTCAGCGATGCTGACGCCGAACCTGTCATGTACTACAATCTTCAGGGCGTTTCGTCGTCCGAACCCTTCCGGGGTCTGAATATTGTAGTATATTCCGACGGTTCAGTCCGCAAAATTCATTTTAATCTCTGATAAATGAAACGATTTTTAATCTCTCTTGCCGCCTTTTGCGCCGGCATCGCCGTGTCTCACGCTACACAGGTGTGTTTGGAGGTGAACAAAGTATCATCCTCTGTCACCCTGGAGTCGGTGGAGACCGGCGAGGCGGTCGCAATCGGCTCGCCCGACAAAAGCATGCGCTATTCGTTCGATGCGACTCCGGGGAGGTATCTGCTAACGGCTTATGCTACCGACGGTTCTACCGTCAACGGCACCATCGTCGTTGAGATTGTGGCCAATCCTCAGCCCACGCCCGACTACGACGGCTATGACGTGCAGCAGCTCAAGCTGATCACATGTACAGCATATGCCACCAACCGCGACTGGTCGGTCGATCGTGGCGACTACACACTCGACGTGAAAGTGTCGACCCGCGAGGGCGAATTCCAGGATATGGTCCCCGGCCATTCAATCAATCCCGGGCGCCTCACCTTCCTGGCTCTCGAAGGCCATACCTACTATGCCACTTTCTCGCCTTCGGAAGTTCACCGCGCCGAAGGATATACCGACGTCTACAAGTCCGGGACTCTCAACTGGAACGTGAACGTCTCCTGCTCGATTCCGAAGGCCGCGCCGCTGGCCGTCACGTTGCCGCAAGGCACCGTGCTGGACCTCGGCGTGAAATTTTCACACTTTGTCGATTTCACTCCGGTCGCACCGCAATCGGTGGAGGACAAAGACGGCAAAACCGTATATTCCTACAGCCTTGCCGAAGGCCAGGTCTACAACTACCGCGCATCGCTCGCCGGAGGTTTGACACACGCCGGCTATTTTACGATGGCTGCCGGCGACAAGGCGCCGGATCTGTCATTCACCGACGCCGATTTCCATGCCGCTGAGCCCGATATGGTGAAGCATTCCGTCCAGGCCAACGAAGGCTTCGAGACCGGCGACATATTTGTCAATATCAATCCGCGGGGCCATCTCGAGCTGGAGCCCGGCGAGGTCTTCTCGGCCCACACCATGCGCACCTGGCAGCTTACCGAAAATCAGACCAACAATTACTTCATGGAGCCTGACTTCCACTACACGGTCATCGGTCTTGACGGGAAGCCGTCGTCCGATGTGATCGAGGTGAAGCAAAAGCCCGGCTCCGCTTGGGCTGATATTTCGGCTAAGGCTCCCGGTACGGTTATCGTCCTGGTTACGTACGACGCCATCGCTCTCAACTTCTTCACCTCGTCGGGCGTACGCACGCCTTACATGGGGGGCGAGATATGGGGCGCCATATGGCCCGAAAACACTGCGGCTTATGTCGTCTCAGTAGGTCAGCAAACGACCGCCATAGAGCCGAACATGCTCATCAACGAAGCGTATAACGACGGGGCCAAGAAGCTCGCCGGAAAGTACGTCGATGCCGAGCACGACGTATTCTACTACCTCGACACCGAGGCCGGCTACGCCTACACGTTCACGCCGCAGGGTGTCAACAACGTCACGCTCGCCTACCCGACCATCGGCGAGCATATGACTACCTATACCGGTTTCGGATCGGATGGCGTCACGGCCAATGCCGACGGATCCTACACGGTCCTTCTGAAAGAAGGCCGTCAGATTGTGCGGCTTGCCGATGCGTCGGGCCATGCCGTTTATCAGGTGCTGACGGCTAAACCGTGCCACCGCGAGATCGCCAACGCCTCGCGTCCGGGCAGCTCCGTATTCCAGCCCGGCGACCGGGTCACAATCCAGTATTCTGGCCTGCGCCACCCGGCCAACAAGCTCGCCGGTATCTACAACATGTCGGCTTACGTCACTTACAACGGCATCCCCAACGGCTCGTCGCTGATCCTCGGCGCCGGGCAATACACCTTCGGGTCTGTGCCGTCGGCTCAGGCCGTGACCGTCGACATACCCGCCGACGTCGACCTGTCTGAAACTTCCGAGATCGTCCTTGACGAAGGTGTGATCCAGGTCAACGGCTACGGCGACCCGATCGGCAACCACCGCGGCATCGACCGTGTGGCCGGCCGATCGCCCAACTTCCCCGCCGTGCCTCACAAGACATATTTCGGCGCGATCCCCGACGTCACCATACCGCTGACGCCCTACCGCGAGTTTGATATCGAAGTGCGCTGCAATGTCGGCGGCGCAGCGGTCACGGTCCTGGCTCCCGACGGTAGCCAACTGGTACCCGACGCCGCAGGCAACTATGCAGGCACCTACGGCACCTACACTGTCAAGGCCGGCAAGGCCGGTTACCGCCACTTTGCCTCGACATTCACCATCGGCGACAGCGCCTCCGGGCTGCAGATCTTCGATGTCAGTCTGACCGAAGCTCCCGAGGGAGCTTGGGATGGCGTCACACTCACCGAACCCCGCCGTAGTGACACCGGCGTATATGAGATCGGCACAGGCGCCGAGCTGGCATGGTATGCTGCGGCAGCCGACCGCAGCCCGGGCGCCGTCCTGACGGCCGACATCGACCTTGCCGACTACGACTGGACTCCGATCGGCCGCAGCTACGCCGAGCCGTTCGCCGCCACATTCACCGGCGGCGGCCACACCGTGTCAGGTCTCTGTGCCGTCGATGCGGATGCCGACAATGTCGGCCTCTTCGGTTATGCCCAGGGTACAGCCGAGACGCCCGCCGCCATCACCGGCGTCACTGTAGCGGGCCGTGTGTCCGGTAACCGCTACGTAGCCGGTCTGCTGGGCTGCGCCGGCCGCTATGTCACCATCGACACATGTGCATCATACGCTGACGTCACCGCCCGCGGCCGCGGAGCCGCAGGCATCGTCGGCTTCCTCTCGTCGACCACTTCGTCAGTGACCCGCTGCTACAATGCCGGAGCCATAACCGCTCCCGACGCTCATGCCGGCATCGTCGGCGCCGTCAACGCCGGCTGCACGTCCGTTTCCGACGTATTCAGCGTCGGCACCGTCAGCCCGGGCCCGATGGCATCGGCCTGCGTCGGCTCCAGTGTCGACAAGACCGGCATCACCGGCGCCTGGGCGCTCGAAGCAGGCGATGTGCCCGACCCATCGACGATAGTAACGGCTGATGTCATGGCCTCAGGCGAGGTCGCCTGCCGGCTCGGCAGCCCGTTCGGCCAGCTCATCGGTACCGACCCGCACCCGCGCTTCGGGGCTCCCGCCGTTTATTACGACGAGGCTGCCGGCCGCTACTTCAACGAGACCGGCGTCAGTGCTCCCGCGATCGTGATACCTGCCGCACCTGCGCCCGTACGATACTACAACCTTCAGGGCATCGGCTCTGCGGAGCCTTTCCGGGGCCTCAACATCGTAGTCCGCTCCGACGGATCCGCTTCCCGGGTCTACATGCCCTGACGCATCGAATATCTGAACATACAATTTTTCTGTTTCCGGAGGCCGGGGCCGTGTGTGAACACTGCTCCGGCCTCCTTTGCCTCGCTGGAAAATATAGCAATCGACGAAGTCGCTCTGCACAGCAGAGAAAGCTGCTGCGCGAGCCTGCGGAGGACCTCGATGTAACGGAGCCGGCGGTGCAGGTCCTGCAACAATCTGCTTGGTCTGTTTGCAGGTGGCAGGCGGAGTGTCATTGGGCGCCCCCGCCGAGAGCTTTGTATAGGTTTACCATGGCCAGGTACTGGTCGCGTACGGCATTGACGAGAGAGGTCTGCGCGTCGAAGTAGCGGCGGTAGGAGTCCATCACGTCGATGTAGCTGATGGATCCGGCTGTGTACTGGCGGTTGGTGAGTGTGACGTACTTGTAAGCGGCGTCGCGGAGCTGGATGCGGCGCTCGACGGTGAGGCGGACGCTGTTGTAGACGGCGATGGCATCGGCCACCTCGGTGAAGGCCGCCGTGACGGTGCGCTCGTAGGTGTGGCGGGCCTGGTCGTAGGCGGCTACGGCGGCGCGATAGCGGCGGCGGTTGCGGCCGAAGTCAAATACGGTGCCGGTGATACTGCCGAGAATGTATGAGAAGGGCGAGGCGAGCAGGCGGGCGAGGCCGTCGTTCTCCCACCCGCCGGTGAGTGAGATGCGCAGGCGGGGAAACTGGTCGGAATAGGCCACGCCGCACTGGGCCATGGCGGCGCGCAGACGCTCGCGGGAGGCACGCAGGTCGGGGCGCCGCTCGAGCAGGGAGGATGATACGGCGGTGGGGAGCTGGTCGGGCTGGCGGTGCATGAGGTCGAGGTTGACAGTGCCGATTTCGGCGTCGGGAAACTCGCCCATGAGCAGAGTGATGGCGTTGCGCGCCCTGGCGATGCGGCTTTCAAGGGCCGGGACGAGAGCGGCCGTGGTGGCATACTCGACCTGGGCCTGCTGGTAGACGACCTCGGAGGTGAGGCCGCCCTCGTAGCGCAGCCGGGCCTTCTCGACACCTTCGGAGCGGGTGACAAGGGTGCGGCGCACGATATCGAGCTCCGAGGAGAGCGCTACGAGATTGAAGTAGGCTGTGGCGGTCTCGGCGATAAGGGTCATCTGCAGAGCGCGGCGGTCCTCGACGGAGGCGTTGTATAGAGCCGCCGAGCGCCTTTGCTGCTGGCTGAGGCCGCCCCAGAGGTCGATCTCCCAGTTGAGAGTCACCTTTAGGTCGGTCTCGGTGTCGGCTTTCGGCTTTTCGCCGCTGTAATGGTTTGTCTCGCGGTCGGCCCCGATGAGGCCTGTGACGGTGGGAGTATAGACGAGGCGGTCTATGCCGTAGAGCTGCCGGAGTTCCTCGATGCGGTCGGCGGCGATTTTCAAGTCGTGGTTGTTGGCAAGGACGCGACGGATTATTCTTGTAAGTGTAGAGTCGGAGTAGATCTGCCACCAGTCGGCGTCGGCGATAGTGGCCGAATCGACGCTCGCCAGGGCTATGGCGGGTGGCAGGTTGAGTTCGGGCGCCTTGAGGTTTTTCACGCCCGAGCATGAGGCGAGAGCTAAGGTCACGGCGATAACGACTATTGCATATCGGGTAATCTTCATCATTTCTTTTCCTTTCTTTTTAGCAGCCGTCTTCCCTTGATGTTGTAGACAAGGACGAAGAAGAACGGCACGAACACGATACCTGCAGTTATGGCGACGAGCATCCCGAAGAATACGCCCGTGCCGATGTCGCGTCGGGCGGCCGAGCCAGGGCCGGAGGCGAACAGCAGCGGCAGCAGCCCGAGCATGAAGGCGAGCGACGTCATGACGATCGGACGAAAGCGCAGCGCGGCGGCATTGCGGGCAGCGGCAGCCGGAGGCATGCCCCGGTCGACGCCTTCCTTGGCAAACTCCACTATCAGAATCGCGTTCTTGGCGACGAGTCCGACAAGCATCACGAGTCCGATCTGGAAAAAGACATTGTTCTCGAGGCCGCACAGCCATATGCCGAGATAAGCGCCCAGGCCGGCTACCGGAAGCGACAGAATCACGGCCACGGGCACGCTCCAGCTTTCGTAAAGAGCGGCCAGCACGAGGAATACAAATAGGAAAGCCAGCGCCAGGACAAGACCGGTGTTGCCCGATTCGTGCTTCTGCTGATACGAGAGGCCGCTCCATTCGATGCCGATGTTGTCACCGAGGTATTCGCGGGCCAGCATCTCGATATCCTCCATGGCTTCGCCCGACGAGTAGCCCTGCGCGGCTTCGCCGGTAATGGTGATGGCGCTGAACATGTTGAAACGCGACATGGTGCCCGGACCGGTCGTATAGCGCGATTTGCCGAGGGCGGTTATGGGAATCATGACGCCGTCTCGGCCGCGGACGAAGTACAGATTCAGGTCGGCTCGCGTGCCGCGGTACGGCGCATCGGCCTGCATGTAGACGCGGTAGATGCGGTTGTACATATTGAAGTCATTGATATACTGCGAGCCTGACAGAGCCTTCATGGTCGAAAACACGTCGCTTACGTCGACGCCGAGCAGCCGCGTCTTGTCGCGGTCGACATCGAAGTAGAGCTGCGGTATGTCGGGCTGAACGGAGGCGGCGACACCGGCGAGTGACGGAACGGAAGCTGCATGGGTCAGGATGCTGTCGACAGCTGCCTGAAGCTGGGCGTAAGTCGTCTCTCCGCGGGCTTCGAGCACCATTTCGAAACCGCCGGACGACCCGAGACCGGGAATGATGGGCGGCGACGACACATGTACGTCGCTTTCGGCGTAGGCCCGGAATTCGCGGAGTACGCGCCGGCGCACATCGTCGATGTCGCCGCCGCTACGTTCGCCCCAGGGTTTGAGTATGACCGTAAGAGTCGAATGCGCCTGATTCGTACCGACACGCGGCGACGAGCCGGTGACGTTGAGCACGTAGCGTACGTCGGGATCGCTTTCAAGAAACGCCATGGCCCTCTCGGTCACCCGGCGCGTACGTTCGATGGTAGCGCCCTCAGGCAGCGCGAGTTCCACGGTGAAAAATCCCTGGTCTTCGGGCGACATAAAGCTCATCGGCACAGTGCGGTTCAGTATGTATATGCCGGCGAGGGCTACGCCGAACAATGCAATCATCCTCCTGGGGAAGCGGAGCGCGCCGGCTATACGCCGTCCGTAAAAACGGTTGCCGCGCGAGAGCCACAGGTTGATCAGACGGAAGAATTTCGGACGCCGACGGCCGCTTGCCGGCCTGAGCAGCCTGGCGCACATCACCGGCGAGAGCGTCAGGGCCACGAAGGTCGAGATCAGCACCGACACGGCGATCGT
>CAJJQT010000103.1 GCA_905193995.1 uncultured Porphyromonadaceae bacterium
GAAACTCCGCTCTGCCGAGGAGATAAGAGCTTTCTTTGCAGAGTGTGCCAAGATTTTTTATGATGCCATACCATGCAAATGGTTTGACATTAACGAGGATATTGACCCGCGCAACTTCAAAGAGTTTATGGAGAAAGCACATTTGTCCGATACGCTGCCAATTAAACAGCTTTTTGATAATCTTGAACTCAATAGTGACACGGGTATACCGAAAAACGCAGCAGCCTTATTCTTTGGAAGAGCACCGGAACGTAAATTTCCACATGCCGTGATACGTTGTCTGCGTTTTAAGGGTCTTGACAAAGTACATATTATTGATGACAAGACTTTCGGGGGGCCATTATACCGACAATATCTTGATACACTTTCTTGGATTGAAAGCAAACTTGAGGTCGAATATATTATCAAGGGGACAGGACCTCGCCAGGAAATATGGGAGATACCGCTTGATGTTTTCAAGGAAGCCGTTATGAACGCCATCTGTCACCGCGACCTTTATGAAGAGGGTGCTACAACCATGGTGGAAATTTATGATGACCGAGTGGAAATATCCAACCCCGGCGGTCTTCTACCTGTCGTGGCAGAAGAGTTCGGGCACAAGAGTATGAGCCGTAATCCCCTTGTATTCGGTTTGTTTACTCGTATGCAAATTGTCGAGAAAGTCGGATCCGGCATCCCGCGTATGCGAGAATTAATGAGGAATGCCGGACTACCGGAACCAATTTTCAGTACCAAAGGGTTCTTTACCGTCACCCTTATGAAACGTGTCAAAGCCGATAGAGCCAACGATGATAGATTAAATGATAGATTAAATGATAGATTAAATTCGCGTGAAAAAAGAGTGCTTCAGATTTTGGCAGAAACTCCCGGCCTAAGAACCAACGATTTATCTTCGATGATAGAAGTCAGTATCCCTACATTGTCTCGCACATTAAAGAATTTAATCAGTCTTGGCATGATAGAATATCGTGGTGCAAAAAAGACCGGAGGTTATTATGTTTTGTAGAGATTCTTCCTGTTTGAGCATCTAAGTCAATCTCGAGTCGCGTCAATTTAATATTTAACAAGGAGGCTGAGCCGCCATTAAAGTTTACGGCTCAGCCTCCTTGAGTTATTGTAGCTGATGTCAGATGGTGTCGCCGGTGTTCTTTTCGTCGGCGGCGCTGAGGCCTTTCGCGGAGTGGAAGAAGCCCGTGATGTACTTCTCGCCGAAGCGCTGGCAGAGCTCCCAGAAGTTGGGGACGAAGAGCGTGCCCACGATGGCGTTGACGAACATGCCGAACACAACCGCCGTGCCGAGCGACACACGCGAGGCCGCACCGGCACCGGTGGCGAAGAGCATCGGCAGCACACCGAGCACGAAGGCCAGCGCCGTCATCATGATCGGGCGGAAGCGCACACGGCCGGCGTCGAGCGCCGCCTGGCGGATCGGCTGGCCGCCCTTGCGGAAGTCGATGGCATACTCCACGATCAGGATCGCGTTCTTGGCCGACAGACCCAGCAGCAGGATGATGCCGATCTGCGTATATATGCTGATCGACTGGCCCATGAAGATACAGCCGATGACGGTGCCGAGGATGGCCGTGGGCATGGCTATGATCACGGCGAGGGGGTCGGTAAGGCTCTCATACTGCGCCGCGAGCACGAGCAGGGTCACGACGATAGCCAGAATGAGCACGAAAGTGACAGTCGTGCCTGACTGTGTCTCTTGATATGCCTCGCCGGTCCAGGCGTAGCCGTAGTTCTGTCCGAGAGTTCCGCTCACAAGCTCTTCCATGGCTTTGATGCCGTCGGCCGACGATACACCCTCGGCCGGAGTGGCGGTCAGCGCCGCCGTGTTGTACATATTGTAGCGGCTTACGGTAGGCTCGCCCATGGACGGGCGCACGGTGGCGAACGAAGCCATCGGCACCATGTCGCCGGCGGAATTGCGGACTGTCAGATTCGGGATGTTCTCGACACGGGCGCGGGCGTCGCCGTCGGCGGCCAGATTCACCTGATAGACGCGCCCGAAGTCGACGAAGTCGTTGACGTAGGCGCCGCCCATGTAGGCCGACAGGGTCGAGTAGACATCCTCGAGGCGCAGGCCCTGCATCTTCACGCGGTTGCGGTCGATGTCGACCGTGTACTGCGGCACGGTGCCCTGATAGAGCGACGTGATGGCGGCGATACGCGGATCGCGGGCAGCGGCGTCGCGGATCTCGCCGAGAGCCTTCATCATCTGCTCGGGACCGAGGTCGTTGAGGTCGAGCAGCTGCATCTCCAGGCCCGACGACATACCCAGACCGGGAATTGCCGGCGGATTGAGCGAGAAGATCACAGGCTCCTGCATGCCCGCGGCGATCTCGTCGGCCTTTTTGATGATTGAGTTGACCGACAGTGACTTCGCCTTGCGGTCGCTCCACGGCTCCAGAATGACGAACGCCGAGCCAAGATTGGAGCTGGCTCCGCCGCCCATGAACGAGAAGCCGCTCACGGCCATCACATCCTTCACGCCGTCGACATTGCGGAGCTGCTCGGCGAATTCATTGACGACCTTGTCGGTACGGTCAAGCGAAGCTCCGGTAGGCAGCTGTATCGACGAGATGAAGTATCCCATATCCTCCTGAGGGACATAGCTGGTCGGCCACTTGACGAAACCCCAGAAGGCCAGGCCTGTCAGCACGAAATACAGGGCGATGGCCACCCACGGACGGCGCAGGAACTTGCCCACGATCTTCATATACAGCGCCAGAGTGGCCCCGTAGCCCTTGTTCCACCATTTGTAAAGGAAGAAGCGCGGCGGCCTGGTGGGGCGGAGGAACAGGGCGCACATGGCCGGCGTGAAGGTCAGGGCGTTGAAGCCCGAGAAAGCCGTCGAGACCGCGATCGTCAGCGCGAACTGCTTGTAGAGCTGCCCCGTGATGCCGCTGACGAGGGCCGTCGGGATAAACACCGACAGAAGTACGAGCACCTCGCCAATGACCGGTCCCTGAAGCTCGATCATGGCTT
Source organism: uncultured Porphyromonadaceae bacterium (assembly GCA_905193995.1). GTDB lineage: Bacteria > Bacteroidota > Bacteroidia > Bacteroidales > Muribaculaceae > CAG-873. Next base: position 2,992 of record CAJJQT010000103.1, read on the forward strand.
TTTCGGCCGCCTGGCGCGGATTCAGCTTGCCCTGGTCGAGCAGTCGCGAGCAGTCCTCCACCACCACTATGGCATCGTCGACCACTATGGCTATGGCGAGCACAAGGCCGAAAAGCGTCAGAGTGTTGAGCGTGAAGCCCATGAACTTCATCACCGCCAGAGTCGCGATCAGCGACACCGGAATGGTCAGCATCGGGATGATCACAGCGCGCCAGTTCTGCAGGAACAGCAGAATGACGATCATGACCAGGAGCGTTGTCTCCAGAAAAGTGATCAGGAGCTCGTCGATCGAAGCTGTGACGAACTCCGTGGTGTCGAGCATGATGTTGTAGCTTACGCCCGGGGGAAAGTAGGCCTTGAGCTCCTCGAGCTTGTCATCGCATCGCCTGGCCACGTCGAGCGCGTTGGCGCCCGGGAGCTGCGAAATGCCTATCAGGGCCGTCTGCCGGCCGTTGACGCGCGATATCTGGGTATAAGATGTGGAACCGAGGTCGACCTCGGCCACGTCGCGCAGCCGCAGGATGCCGTTCGAGTCGGACCGCAGCACTATGTCGCCGAACTGGCCGGGGCTGATCAGGCGTCCCTGCGTCGTGAGCGTATAGGTGAACTGCTGGTTGGCGTCGGTCGGACGGTCGCCGACGCTGCCGGCCGACACCTCGATGTTCTGCGACTGGATGGCGGCCTCGACGTCGGCCGGGGTCAGTCCGCGCTCGCGCATGACGTCGGGCTTGAGCCAGACGCGCATCGAATAGTCGCCGCCGCCGAAAGCCGACACGCTGCCCACGCCGTCGACTCGCGCGAGCTCATCGGTCAGGTGCAGGTTGGCGTAGTTGGTCAGATACAGTGCGTCATAGCGGCCGGGATCGTCACTGTCGAGGCTGATGAACAAGATCTGATTCGATGACTCGGACATCACTGACACGCCCTGCTGCTTCACCGGGCCGGGAAGGGTGGCCTCGGCCTCGGAGATGCGGTTCTGCACCTTCACGGTGGCTATGTCGAGGTCGACGCCGTCCTCGAAGGTCAGCGTCAGGCGATACGAGCCGTCGGAGCCGGAGGTCGAGCTCATGTAGAGCATACCCTCGATGCCGTTGACCTGCTGCTCAATGGGAACACCCACCGTCTCGGCCACGGTCTTGGCGTCGGCGCCCGGATAATTGGCGGCCACCATCACCGTCGGGGGTGTGATGTCGGGATACTGCGACACCGGCAGCTTGCTGAATGTCAGCGCTCCGGCAAGCACCATGGCCACCGCGATGACTATCGCAAAAATGGGCCTTTCGATGAAAAACTTACTGAACATGGCGCGCTGCTATTTGACGGTTCGGGGTGCGACGGTGATGCCGTCGCGCATCTTGAGCATAGCGGAGGTCACGTAGCGGTCGCCCGGGCGGACGCCCGACTCTACCACGCGCATGGTGTCGTTGATCAGATCACCGACCTTCACCGGCGTATAGACCACGCGGTTGGAGTCGTTCACCACATACAGGTATCGGCCGAGCTGATCGGTGCCCAGCGACGAGTCGCGCACGAGCATGGCCTGCGGCTCGACCTTGTAGGGAAGGCGCACGGTCACATACATGCCGTCGCGCAGCTCGCCCCATGTGTTCTTAAGCTCGCACTTCAGCAGCAGAGAGCCGGTCGATGTGTCGACGTTGGGCGATATGTAGTACATGCGCCCGGTGTAGGAGTGCGGCAGCGTCTCCTGAAATTCGATCGGTATGGAGTCATAGTCGATCATGTGGCGGTTGTTGGTGTACTCGAACATACGGAGGAACGACGCGTCCTCGATGTGGAAGTACGCGTCGACAAGCGCGTCGGCGTATATCTTGGCCAGCGGCACCGGCGATCCCTCGCCGGCAATGTAGGCGCCCACCGAATATGGGCTCGACGTGATGCGGCCGTCGAACGGAGCACGGATCGTGCACTTGTCGACATTGCTGCGGGCCTGATCGACCTGCGCACGGGCCGTCTTCACTGCCGCGCGGCTCTGGTCGCGGTCGCTCAGTGCCTGCGCCACCTCCATCTGCGACACGGCATGGCTCGGCGCCGCCCGCTGCACGGCCTCATAGTGGCTCTCGGCGTACCGGTTGGCGCTGATGGCCTTGGCCAAAGAGGCCTCGGCCTCGGCCAGGGCGTCGGTGTAGGTATTGGTGGCGATGGTGAAGAGAACCTGCCCCTTGCGCACCTGCGAGCCCGACGCATAGTCCTGCGACGCTATCGTGCCGTTGATGCGGCACACGATGTCGGCGTAGTCCGAGGCATAGAGCGTGCCGGGATACGATTTGAAGAGCGTCACCGAATCGGTCACCACCGGAGTCACGTCGACGGTCATTTCCGGGGCCGGCGCGGCCTCCTTTCTGTGGCCGCAGGCTCCCAGCGCCACAGCCAGCGCCACCGCGGTGGCTACATTATATATATGTCTCATGTCGTATGATTTTTTATTCGTCAGTATTCAGATATTCGCTGTAGCCTCCGCCGAGCGCCTTGTACAGGCTGACAAGCGCCGTCATGGCCGCGCCGCGCGAGGTGATCACGGAGTTGGTGTAGTTGAGCAGGTCGACCTGTGCGTTGGCCACCACGGTAAATTCCTCGAGGCCCTGCGTGTAAAGGTCGAGCGACATATCGAGAAGCTCGGCGGCCGCCTCAGCCGCCTTGCGGTAGTATTCGGCCTGCTCGAGCGAGGTGCGGTAGCTATCCAGCGCATCGGCCACTTCGGTATAGGCGTTCATCACCGTGAAATTGTAGGTCGCCACGGCCGATTCGAGCGCATCGCGGGCAGATGCCACGCCGGCGCGCCGCGCGAAGCCGTCGAAGAGCGTCCACGACAGCGTCGGAGCTACCGAATATGTGAAGCCGCGGTCGGTGAACATATCGCCCGGACGCGGAGCCGACACGCCGACCGCTCCCTGCAGCGACAGCGACGGCAGATAATCCTTGCGGGCAATGCCCAGCGAGGCCGCAGCTGCCTCGATCTGCTGCTCGGCCGCCAGGATGTCGGGACGCCGGCGCAACAGGCCGGCCGGGACGCCGGCGGCTACCGGCGCATTATAATTGGGCAGCGGAGCCGGACCGGCCAGGCGCGCAGCTATCTCTTCGGGGTAAACCCCCAGGAGGAGCGCCAGCGAGTTGATGTACGACCGGACGGCCGCCTCATACTGGGGCACGGCCGCTTCGGTAGAATACAGCACCGTCAGCTGCTGATCGACGTCGATCTTCGACGCCAGGCCGCATTCGAAGCGCGTTGCCGCCAGCTGCGATATGGTGTCCTGCCTGATGATGTGCGCCCGCGCCACGGCCAGTTCCGACTGGCTCACGCGCAGCCCGATGTATGCCTCGGCCACCTGGCCGCACAGACTCTGCATCGAGCCTACCCAGTCGGCGCGGCTGGCCCGGTACTGCGCCTTGTCGCGCCGCACGGCCGCCGTGATCTTGCCGAAGAGATCGATCTCCCACGACAGCGACGCGCCCAGCGAGTAGGTCGATGCCGACACCCCCTGGCTGCGGGCCCGCTCATAGCCGGCACTGACACCTATCTGAGGATAGTAGGCGCTGCGGGCCGCGTCGATCTGGCGGCGCGCCGCATCCATGCGCCTGAGGGCAACCACGAGATTGAAATTGTTGTCCTCAGCCTCCGAGATCAGCGAATCGAGCAGCGGATCGCCGAATCCGCGCCACCATCCGTCGGCCGACGGCAGCTCGGCTGCGGCGGCCGTGTCGGGCCAAGCCTGCGGCATCGTCCGCTGAAGGTGCGCCTCGGCGCCGGCGGCTCCACACGCCTGCACGCAGTCCGCCGAGACAGCCAATATCATAAGGGGTAATATCAGTTTTTTCATATCATATTTATAGGGTTCTTATTTAAATAACCTCGTAAAACACGAAATGTTGGCCCCTGTCCGAACCTCAAATCCCATTTTTACAGAAAAAATCAGAAAAATAACGCAAAAATTTTGCCACTCGAAAAAAACTTTATAACTTTGCACCGCTAAACGCGCGGATGGCCCATTCGTCTATCGGTTAGGACGCAAGATTTTCATTCTTGAAAGAGCAGTTC
>CAJJQT010000104.1 GCA_905193995.1 uncultured Porphyromonadaceae bacterium
GCGATGACAGCGAATGCCGAGACATTCATCGGCGACCGCACGGACTTTCGCGACGAGACCATCTACTTCGCGATGACGACCCGTTTCTACGACGGAGACCCCAAGAACAACGTGCTGTGCTGGGACGGGCAGGAAAACCAGATTAAGAACAACGACCCATGCTGGCGCGGTGACTTCGCCGGCCTTATCGAAAAGCTCGATTACATCAAGGCACTAGGCTTCACCGCCGTATGGATTACTCCCGTGGTTCAGAATGGATCGGGCTTCGACTACCACGGCTACCACGCCATGGACTTCAGTCGCGTAGACCTCCGCTACGAAAGCCGAAAGGAATGGGGTTCGGCGCAGGACGTGGACTTCCAAGACCTTATCGATGCCGCGCACTCAAAGGGCATGAAAATCATCCTCGACATTGTGCTCCAGCATACCGGCAACTTCGGCGAGAACTACTTCTGCCACCTCTTCGACCGCGACCAGAACATCCGCAATCAGGCCGATATCACCGCCTGCCTCATCCCCGACGACCAGCGTCTCGGAGGAGCAAGCTACTGGGATCTGCCCAACGAGGGTCAGATAACCCAGTATAGCGAACGTTTCAAATACCTCAAGAACACCGACGGACAGAACCACGACAACAAAAACTACTGGCACCACGTGGCCAACGCATGGAACTGGGACGATCCCTCGCGCTGGTGGGGTCAGATTGCCGGCGACTGCGTCGACCTCAACACCGAGCACCCGGCGGTCTACAACTATCTGATCGACTGCTATTCGAAATTCATCGAGATGGGCGTCGACGGCTTCCGCATCGACACGGGCGGCCACATCTCGCGCCTTACGTTCAACAAGGCTTTCGTGCCGGGCCTGATGGTTGCGGCCGAGAAGTTCAAGGACCGCCGCGGGGGCGCACCATTCTTCATGTACACCGAGGTCTGCGCCCGCGCCGAGGAAGTCATCTACCGCGGCCAGAACTACAATTGCTCGCCCTGCTTCTACACCTGGAAGGAAGCCAAGGACTATGCCTGGGACACCGACCCGACGACCTGGGACTCTCAGGTGATCATGGAAGGCGAATTCGGCACCCACATCAACGCCAAGTCGGTCCTGGCGCAGGCCAAGGACTATGCCGGCCACGCCTCGATGCCCCGCTCGAATAACGCCTGGCTGCAGGGCAACACCTACCACGAACCCGACTATTCGATGTACTCGGGTCTGAACGTGATCGACTTCCCGATGCACTGGCGCTTCCGCGACGCCCGCAACGCCTTCAACGTCCGCTCCGAGGATGACCTCTACAACGACGCCCGCTGGAATGTCGTATACGTCGACTCGCACGACTACGGCCCCAACGGCAACGACCGCTGCCGCTTCTCGTGGGGTCAGGAGGCCTGGGCCGAGAACCTGGCGCTGATGTTCACCTGGCGCGGCATCCCCTGCATCTACTATGGCTCGGAGATCGAGTTCCGTGCCGGCAAGACCATCGACGAAGGCGCCAACATGGCCCTCAAGGAAGGCGGCCGAGCCTACTTCGGCGGCTACATCGAGGGTTCGGTCAAGGTCAATGACTTCGCCGACTACACCGCAGCCACCGGCAACATGGCCGCCACGCTGAGCCATCCGCTGGCGCTCCACATACAGCGCCTCAACCGCATCCGCGCCGCCGTGCCGGCTCTGCGCAAGGGTCAGTACTCGACCGAGGGCTGCTCGGGCGGCATGGCCTTCAAGCGCCGCTATACCGACGCCACAACCGATTCATACGCCCTGGTGACGATCAGCGGCAACGCCACATTCACCGGCGTGCTCAACGGCACGTACACCGACGCCGTCACCGGCGACGTAGTCAAGGTAACCGACGGCACCCTCACCGCCACGTGCTCCGGCAAGGGCAACATGCGCGTCTACGTCCTCTCGACCGACCGGACTCCGGCTCCCGGCAAGGTCGGCGACGACGGCAAATATCTCTATACCACATCGCCTGTCAATGTTCCGCAGGCCGGCTACGACGGCAATGAGGAACCCGAGGACCTGCTGACCGTCCGCGACTCGTCGGGTCCCGTCGTCATCGGCCCCGACGAACCCGAAGTGCCCGTAGCTCCCGCCATGGCCAAGGGCGAGCAGGCCGTATTCTTCGAGACGACCAACGGCTGGGCCAACGTCAACGCCTGGATCTGGAGCGGCGCCCGGAACTTCACCGGAGGCACCTGGCCCGGCCAGGTTCTCACATATCTCGGTAACAAAGTGTGGAAGTGGAACTTCACCGGCACCGGCAAGGTAGCGGGCAAGGTGATCTTCAACAACGGAGCCGCCCAGACCTCGTCGGACGGCTGGGAATACGTCAACGGAGGCTACTACAACGCCGATGGCTACGTCCGCACCATCGAGGGCGCGGGTAATATCGACGATCCCGAACCGCCCGTAGGCGATCTGACCTACACAGCTTACTTCCGCAATAGCGCCGGCTGGCCCGCTGTCTATGCCTGGATCTGGGACGCGGCCCACGGCGACCGCAACTACACCGGCGGCACATGGCCCGGCAAGAAGGTAGAGCTTGACGCAGAAAGCGGCATGTACCGCATCACCGTCCAGGTCGCCGATTCCGACCCGTCCATGAAAATCATCTTCAGCAACGGCTCGGGTACACAGACCTCCAACCAAGATTTCTACCACAACGGCATCTATGACCACACCGGCTTCACCGGCACCTACGCGGAGGGTATCGCCGACATAGAAGCTGACGGCACCGCCGCCGCTCCCGTCTACTACAATCTGCAGGGCATACGCATCGACGAAGCCCCGGTCCCGGGCAGCCTGTATATCCTCCGTCGGGGCACCCGGGCCACAAAAGTATACGTGAAATGAAAATATTAACGGAGTGAAGGCGTCGCGCCTTCACTCCGTTTGCATTTTAATTTTCAATTTTTAATTTTTATTAGTATTTTTGCGGTGCGAAGAAATAGAGAAAACAATGACCTACGAATATGATTTTCTCGTGATCGGCTCGGGTATAGCCGGCATGAGTTTCGCCCTGAAGGCCGCTTCCAAAGGCCGCGTGGCCCTGGTGTGCAAGACAACCCTCGACGAGGCCAACACGGCCCTGGCCCAGGGCGGCGTCGCTTCGGTGACCAACCTCGAAGTCGACGACTTCGACAAACACATCCACGACACCATGGTGGCCGGCGACTGGCTCAGCGACCCCGCAGCAGTCGAGAAAGTGGTCAAGGGTGCCCCCGATGGCATACGCTTCCTGATCGAGAACGGTGTCAACTTCGACCGCCGCGACGACGGCAGCTTCGATCTGCACCGTGAGGGCGGCCATTCGGAATTCCGCATTCTTCACCACGCCGACAACACCGGCTTCGAGATTCAGCGAGGACTCATCGAGGCCGTGCGCCGCAATCCCAACATCGACATATTCGAGAACCACTTCGCTATCGAGATCATAACCCAGCACCATCTGGGCCGCATCGTCACCCGACGCACCCCCGACATCACCTGCTACGGCGCCTACGTGCTCGACCAGCAGAGCGGCCGCGTCGACAAGTTCCTGTCGCGTATCACCGTCATGTCGACCGGCGGCGCCGGAGCCGTCTACCAGACAACCACCAACCCCCTGGTGGCCACCGGCGACGGTATCGCCATGGTCTACCGCGCAAAAGGTACCGTCAAGGACATGGAATTCATCCAGTTCCACCCCACGGCCCTGTTCCATCCCGGCGACCGACCGTCGTTCCTGATCACGGAGGCCATGCGCGGCTACGGTGCCGTGCTGCGCAACTTGCGCGGCGAGGAATTCATGCACAAGTACGATACGCGCCTGTCGCTCGCCCCGCGCGACATCGTGGCCCGCGCCATCGACTCCGAAATGAAGCTCCACGGCGACGACCATGTGTACCTCGACGTCACACACAAGGATCCCGAAGAGACGCGCCGCCACTTCCCCAACATATATCAGCACTGTCTCGAACTCGGCATCGACATCACCAAGGACTACATACCCGTGGCGCCGGCCGCCCACTACCTATGCGGCGGCATCAAGGTCGACCTCGACGGCCAGTCGTCGATTGACCGCCTCTACGCCCTGGGCGAGTGCTCGTGCACGGGCCTTCACGGCGGCAACCGTCTGGCATCGAACTCGCTGATCGAGGCCGTCGTCTACGCCGACGCAGCCGCCCGTCACGCCACAGCCCGCATCGGCGGCATAGCGTTGCGCACCGACGTGCCCGACTGGAACGACGAGGGCACCCGCCACCCCGAAGAGATGGTGCTCATCACCCAGAGCATCCGCGAGGTCAACCAGATCATGGGCACCTACGTAGGTATCGTGCGCTCCAACCTGCGCCTCGACCGTGCCTGGAACCGCCTCGACATCCTCTACGAAGAGACCGAGCGCCTGTTCAAGTGCTCCAAGGCCAGCCGCGAGATCTGCGAGCTGCGCAACATCATCAACGTCGGCTACCTGATCATGCGCCAGGCCAAGGAGCGCAAGGAATCGCGCGGCCTCCACTACACCATCGACTACCCGCCCCGAAAGGAGTGAAGGCGTCCACGCCTTCGCAGACTTCCACACGATTTGGCAGATTTGTGGAAAAATGGTAAATTTGTAAAATTTTTCACAGATGGCTAAGTCAGTATTCATAACCGGAGGCGCCTCGGGCATCGGCGCGGCGGCTGTCAGGACATTTGCCGCGGCAGGCTGGCGCGTGACTTTCATGGACATACACCCCAAAGAAGCCAAGCAGCTCATAGGCGGCATCGAGTCGGCCGAGCCGGTCTGCTTCTTCGAGGGTTCGACCCGCGACCGTGCCCATCTCGACGCGGCCCTGGAGCTCGCAGCCGACGAGACCGGAGCTGTCGACGCCGTCTTTGCCAATGCCGGCATACACCGCCGCAACACCATCATCGACATTACGCCCGACGAGCTCGACGAACTCATCCAGACCAACATTGTCGGAACTGTCAACACCATCCAGGCCGCCATCCCCTATCTGGCCAACGCAGCCGACAGCGGCAGCGGGCAGGCCGCAATCGTGATCAACGCCTCCGAGCAGGCTTTCGTCGGCAAAGCCGGCAACTGCGGCTACGGCCTCACCAAGGGCGCCCTGGCTCAGCTCACGCGCAGCGCCGCCATCGACCTGGCCCATCTGGGTATCCGCGTCAACGCCGTGTGTCCGTCGACGGTCGACACTCCGTTGATGGACCGCGCCCTGGCTCATGCCGCCGGAGGCCGCTCCGACGCCATAGCCCGCCTGCGCGCCGACGAGGACGCCCTCTTCCTGCGCGGCACGGTCGGACGCCCCGGCGAAGTGGCCGCCATGGTCGAATTTCTTGCATCGGACCGCGCCGGATTCTGCACCGGAGGCCTGTATCCCGTCGACGGAGGCTACACCGCCCGATAGAACCTCTTAAAATCCTCAGACCAATGATTGAACGCATAATACTGATCGACAACGCCGATCCCGTCAACTTCTACGGCGTCAACAACGCCAACATGCACCTGATCCGCAATCTCTTCCCGAAGCTGCGCATCGCGGCCCGCGGTTCGGTGATTAAGGTCATCGGCGAGGACAGCGAGACAGCCGAGTTCGAGCGCAAGATCAAGGAGCTCGAGGAATACACCGCCCGCTACAATTCGCTTACCGAGGACGTAATCCTCGACATCGTCAAGGGCGACGCTCCCAAGGAGATCAAGAAGGACAGCGTCATCATCTACGGTCTGAGCGGCCGTCCCATACAGGGCCGCACGCCCAACCAGCAGAAGCTGGTCGAGGAATTCAGCCGCAACGACCTCACCTTCGCCCTCGGCCCCGCCGGCACGGGCAAGACCTACATAGCCATCGCCCTGGCCGTGCGGGCCCTCAAGAACAAGGAGGTGCGCAAGATCATACTGTCGCGCCCGGCTGTAGAGGCCGGCGAGAAGCTCGGCTTCCTGCCCGGCGACATGAAGGACAAGATCGATCCGTACCTGCAGCCCCTCTACGATGCGCTGGAGGACATGATACCGCCCGTGAAGCTGCGCGAGTACATGGAGTCGAAGGTCATACAGATAGCCCCTTTGGCCTTCATGCGCGGCCGCACGCTCAACGACGCCGTCATCGTGCTCGACGAGGCCCAGAACACCACCACGCATCAGATCAAGATGTTTCTCACGCGACTGGGGATGAACGCCAAGATGATCGTCACCGGCGACGTCACGCAGATCGCCCTGCCGCGCTCGACGCAGTCGGGACTTGTACGCGCCCTGCGCGTACTCGACGGCGTTGCCGGAGTGGGCCGAGTCGAATTCGGCAAGAAGGATATCGTGCGCCACGCCCTGGTGCAGCGTATCGTCGAGGCCTACGAGAAGGCCGAGGCCGCCGAAGAGCAGGCCCGCCTGCAGGCAGCGGCCGAAGCCAGCACCGCCGATTCAGAAGAAATTTCCAACAACCAATAGCATACACAATGCAAGCAACGCTTACCACTACTGATTTCCACTTTCCCGGCCAGATGAGCCTCTACCACGGGAAAGTACGCGACGTGTACAACATCGGCGACACCACCCTGGTGATGGTGGCCACCGACCGCATCTCGGCCTTCGACGTCGTCCTGCCCAAAGGCATACCCTTCAAGGGTCAGGTCCTGAACCAGATCGCGGCATACTTCCTCGACGCCACCTCGGCCGAGGTGCCCAACTGGAAGATCGCCGTTCCCGACCCGATGGTGACCGTCGGCTACCGCTGCGAGGGCTTCAAGGTGGAGATGATCATCCGCGGCTACCTCGCAGGCAGCGCCTGGCGCGAGTATGCCGCCGGCGCACGCGAGATATGCGGCGTGAAGCTGCCCGAAGGCCTGCACGAGAACGAGCGCCTGCCCGAGCCCATCATCACTCCCACCACGAAGGCCGATGCCGGACACGACATGAACATCTCGCGCCGGGAGATCATCGAGCAGGGTATCGTGAGCGAGGCCGACTACGACGTCATGGAGGACTACACCCGCCGCCTCTTTGCCATCGGTACCCGCA
>CAJJQT010000105.1 GCA_905193995.1 uncultured Porphyromonadaceae bacterium
CGCCGAGCGGGGCATCATCGTCAACGAATGGCGCCAGCGCAACACCGCCTCCAACCGCATGCTCGAGCGCGCCTTCCCCCGCCTCTACGCCGGCTCGCCCTACGGCGAGCGCCTGCCCATAGGCCGCATGGAGGTGGTCGGGAACTTCCCGCCCGCCACCCTGCGACGCTTCTACGACAAATGGTACATTCCCGCCAATCAGGCCGTGATCGTGGTCGGCGACATCGACGTCGACGCCATGGAATCGCAGATCCGCCGCATCTTCGGCGCCGTTCCCGCCCGCCGCGGTGCCGCTTCGCAGGCAGTGGAGCTGACTCCGGTGCCCGTGGCCGACACCTTCACCGCCGTGGTCGAGAGCGACCCCGAGCAGGGCGTCGAGATGCTTCAGCTCTATTTCCGCATGCCCGCCGCGCCCGCTGACGCCGACGGCGCGATCCGTCGCCGCGTCCTCGGCGACATGGCCGCCACCATGCTCGCCGCACGCTTCGCCGATATCGAGGCCTCGCCCGACTGCCCCCACAACTCGCTGGGAATCGGCGAAGTCAGGTATCTGATGAGCCGCGGCGAGCAGGCCCTGACAATGCGCGGCGTCGTCAAGCCCGGCCGCGAGTCCGACGCCCTGCGCCTCTGGTACGGCGAACTGCTCCGCGCCATGCGGCACGGCTTCGGCGATGCCGAGCTGGCCGACGCCCGCCGCGACCTCATCGCCTCCGCTACGGAGGAGGCCCGCAATGCCGCCTCAGCCACCAACACCGTCCGCGCCCGCCGCGCCGTCCGACACTTCCTCGACGGCGGCTGCGCCATGAGTCAGGACGAATGGCTCGCCCGGCTGAAGGAGACGGCTGCCGGGGTCACTTCCGGCGACATCGTCGCATATCTCCGCTCCGCTGCCGCCGACGCCCCCCGCGGTGCGGTGGCTCTGCTCTACCGCCCCCGCTCTGAAAAGTCCGACTCCGCCGTCGAGGCCGAGCTGCGCGGTGCATTCGCCGAGACTGCCGGTCGCGCGTTCGAGCCCTATTCCGGCAGCACCCGCACGCTCTCGCTCATGACCGAGCTTCCCGCCCCGGGCACCCTCGAGGCCGTCGATTCGCTCGCTGTCTACGGTGCGCGTGTCTACGAGCTCTCCAACGGTATCCGCCTCATTGCCAAGCGGACCGACTGCAAGCCCGGCCAGATCTACATCCGCGGCTACAGCCCGGGCGGCCTGTCGGTGATTTACGACGAAGCCGACGTGCCCTCGCTGCGCGTCGCAGCCGAGCTCGCCGCCGCCATGCCCCACGGCTCCCTTTCGGCCGCCGAGATGCAGCGCGTCCTCGATGCGAACAGCGTCAAAGTCTCGGCCTCGCTCGGCAACACCGAGGAGAGCATCGAAGCTTCGGCCACGCGCGCCGGCTTCGAGACCGCCCTGCAGGCAATCTATCTCCGCGCCACCGCCGTCCGCCCCGACTCGGCCGCCTTCGCCAACTTCGTCGACGCGCAGCGCGCGTCGGTCAACAACCGCCGCCTCAATCCCGTGCAGATCATGGGCGATTCGATCCACTACACCATCTACAACCGCCATCCGCTGGCCGCCCATCAGACCCTCGGCGATGTCGACCGCATCGACCTCGGCCGCGCACTCGGCGCATTCCGCGACCGCTTCGCCGACATGTCTGACTTCACCTTCATGATCGTCGGCGATTTCGACACCGATTCGCTCGAACTGCTTGCCGCACGCTATCTGGCCTCGCTGCCCGGAGGCGGCCGCCGCGAGCAGGCGAGCGATTTCGGCTACCGCTACACCTCCTACAGCTTCCAGAGCCGCTTCTCGCGCCCGATGGAGGCCCCGCAGTCCATCGTCTACAGCTTCTACAGCGGCGATGTCGACTATTCGCTCGACAACATGCTGTGCGCCACCGCTTTCGGACAGCTGCTCCGCACCCGTCTGCTGGCCGATCTGCGCGAGGACCGCGCCTTGACCTACTCCGTCAAGGCCCATTGCGCCGTCAATCCCGGCGTCAGCGCGGGGCAGGGAGCCCAGGTCATGATGCCTACATATATTAAGGTCACCCCCGGCCATGAATCCGAGACACTCGACGCCGTCAACGCCACCGTTGCCGCCCTCGCAGCTCCCGGCGGCATCACCGACGACGAGCTCTCCGGCATCCGGCAGTTCCTGATCAAAAACCACGAAGAAAGCCTCCGCGACAACGCCTACTGGCTCAAGGTCATCAAGATCTACGACCGCGACGGCATCGACACCGACACCGGCTTCGACGCCGCCGTCGGCCGCCTCACCCCCGAAGCCGTCGGCGCCTTCGCCCGCCGCTACCTCCTCCCCGCCAACCGCGCCGCCCTCATCATGACCCCGGCAAAGGAGTGAAGGCGTCCCCGCCTTCACCCGCCCCCCGCGCTATGGAAAGCAGGCGCTCCGAGCCTGCGCCCAACATTCTGCGCCCAGGAGAGCAGGCTTTCTTTGCTTTGCAAAGCGCCTTCGGCGATTGCTAACCTGCGCCAACAGCCAGCGCCCGAGCAGCCGCCCACGGCTTGCCGGAGTAATTACCTCAGCAGCATGAGTGCGCAGGCTCGGAGCTCCTTTCGGAGTATGTGTTTCTCAGAGGTTGTTGATGCGGCCGAGCATCACGACGGCGCGCGTTTCGGTGTGGGTGATGGCAAAGTAGAACGGGCGGTCGAAAGTCACGCGGACATGCTCCGGCTCGCTTTCGTTGCCGGTCGATGTGCAAAGGAAAGCTCCCGTGACGGCCGCCGCCTCGGCTCCGTCCTCATCGACACTGAACGATGTGTTATGCTTGATCTTGATCATCTGCGAAGTCACAGACTTGGGGAAGCCCACCGTCACTAAGGTGGCGTTCTCCATTGCCGTGGCAAGACCGTCATAGATATCCGACAGCATCAGCTCCGTCTTGACGTCGAAGCGGGGGAGACCCAGCTCGACATCGGCCGCGGACGCCCCGTACTTGAGCGCGCGGTACGTGTCGGCAGTCAGTTCGGCTTCGGGATCGTCGCCGATGATCAGATCGAGCACGTAGTTGTTCTGGTCAAACGGTACTGCCACATAGCGGAAACCGCCCGCGGCGGCATAATCCGCATCCATCCGGGCGTGCATCATGAGGACGCGCACGTCACCGTCGCGGCCGTCAAACTGCTCCCGGGTAGTAAGCGCGCGGTCGAATTTCTCGTCCCAGGCTCCGTAGAAGTACAGTGCGTTGATCCAGATGCCTAAAGTGGACCGGTCGACATAGTCAATGAAATCCTTGATCAGGCCGCCGGTATGCTCCGAACACCATTTGTTGATCGTGAGGCCGCTGCCTTTCCGTCGCTGAAATCGACACTGCGGACGTCGACGTGCATCGTCTCGCGCATGGTGTCGGCAAATCGGGCATCCGCGGTGTATCTGTCGGTAAGCCAGATGGAGTTGGCGAGCGAAGCCTTCACGCCGAGTCCGTCGGCGGGAAGCAGAGCCATATACTTGAGGCTGAGGCCGCTCAGCTGCTCCTCGCCGGTGAAGCCCAGGGCTTTGACCAGCTCCGTGCGGTAGGGCTCGTCGACGCTCTGCGCAAGCAGCGAATAGCAGATCATGGCGCTCACCGGCGACAGGCTCACATTGCCGTTGTTTTCGCCGTTGGCGTCGGTAAGTCGCTGCGATTTTCCGAGCATGTCGAATGATATATCCGTGAAGCTGTCGAGCGCATCGGTCTCGCCGGCGTCAAGGTGAATCTGACGGGTAGTGGCGAGCGGCGTCGCGGCGCCGGTTTCCGTACCGGTGGCTGGATCGCCGCCGTCGGGCCTGACATCATCGCTCGAACATGAACACATCACAAGAAGAATTGCAAGAAATGAATTAGAAAACTTTTTCATAAAAACTAAGATTATGGTTCCAACTGCAAAGTTAATGTATGCGAACAGTATTGTCAAGTTTTTTAAATTTTTCTATGAAAACAAGAGTAAAATAGAAAAAGATAAAAAATCATCAATATTTCTTGCGTAATTAAAATTAGTATTGTAACTTTGCGGCGTGTTTTCAAACTAAACCTTCATTCTTAATTCTAAATTTTTAATTCTAAATTTTTAATCCCTCTCCGCCTATGAAGCAAAACCGAGTTAATTTTCACGCGTATATAACCCCTTTAATTAATAGGAGATCACCCCATGACTTAGCTTAATACAATACCACGGGAATCCATCAATTTAGTTTATTAATCTTTAACCTGCATCGAACATTGACATTTTGGCATTTATTCTGTTTCACTCCCGTTTTTCGCTCCCGTTTCGCCGGCGCCCGCGAAAATTTTGGCGCCGCGAGGGCAGGGGATTGGTGAAATTTGCGTAACTTTGTCCGATTTATGAAAAAGTTGCGCAAAATAGTCAGGGCGGTGGCTGTGACACTGCTGTTGCTGCTTGTGGTCCTTCCGGCCGGCGTGTATGTCGTCATCTCTACGCCGTGGGCTCAGGAGAAGCTGCGCGAGGTGGCCTGCAGTCAGCTCAGCGCCCTGCTCGGCACCGATGTGAGCATCGCCCGCGTGACTTATCATCCGTTCAACTCCGTGGCCGTCACCGGTGTCCGCGTCAGCGACGACGCCGGCCGCCCCGCCCTGGAGGCCGCGCGCATCTCGGCCCGCTTCGAGCTGTGGACGTTCCTCAAAAGCGGACGGCTGGAATTCGACTACGCTGTGGTCGACGTGCCATGCGTGAACATTTACCGCGCGGCACCCGGCGCCCCGCTCAACATTCAGCCCATCATCGACCGCCTGAAACCCCGCGACAGCAACAGGCCGCCAACGGAGTTCGACCTGAAAATCGGCACCGTTGTCATCCGCAACGGACGCCTGCGCTACGACGTGCTCTCCGAGCCCGACAGCGTGGCCGGCCGCTTCAATCCCTCGCATATCGGGGTGACTGACCTCGACCTCTATGCCTATGTGCGCCGCGGCAGCCGCGAGCGCTGGGACGTGGACCTCGAATCGCTGTCGCTGCGCGAGCGTTCGGGATTCGTGCTCACCGGCCTGTCGGCCGACGTGCTGGCGACCCCCGAGGAGATCAGCCTGCGGTCGTTCAGCCTCGAGATGCCCGGCAGCAGCCTGGCACTCAAGCCGTTCAGAATCCGCATCAGCGGCTACGGCTCCATACCCGAAGTGTTGCGCACGCGGTCGGTGGAGCTTTCGCCCCTTGGCCCGGCACGCATATCGACCGCCGATCTGAGCTGTTTCGTCCCGCTTCTGGGCGAGCTCGACCGCGTGGTCGACCTCGACTTCTCGGTCAGCGCCTCGGTGCGGCAGGTCAACATCAACCGCCTGACACTGATCGACGACGGAGGCCTGAAACTGGAGACGGCCGGATCTGTGGCCAATCTCAACCGCCCCGACTCGCTTGAGTTCAACCTGCTGCGTCTCGACCTGGAGGCCCCCGCAGCCGGCACCGTGCCCCTGCTTGCCCGCCTCAGCCCGCACCTCGCCCGCGTGGCCGCCCGTGTCGGCGATCTGTCGCTCCACGGCAGCGGTACCGGCGACATGGCCCGCGCTCACGTCGATCTGAGGGCACGCGCCCGCGGTGCGGCGCTCGATTTCAAAGGCACGCTCTCCACGGCCGACCACTACCGCTCGGCTGCATTCGACGGCCACGCCGGCATCCGAGGGCTCGATCTTGCGGCCGTCACCGGCAATCAGGCCGCCGGCGACCTCGACGCCACGCTCGACGGCACCGGATTCGTCGGCCGCGGCACCGTGCGCGCCGAAGGCATCCTTGACGTCGGCCGCCTCGGTTGGAACGGCTACACTTTCACCGGAATAACGGCCGAGGGCGCCTACGACAGCGCCGAATCGGCCCTTGACCTGACTCTGACGGCCGATGATCCGGCCCTCGGCCTCGAACTGACTGCCGAAGCAACCCCCGGCCACGGCTACAAATCGCTCCGGGCCGACATGGAGCTGCACCGGCTGCGGCCCGACCTGGCGCTCGGTTTCGGCCGCCCGGGCTACACGCTCAGCGGCCGCCTGACGGCCGACCTGGGAGGCTCGCGGCTCGACGACTTCGAGGGAACGGCAGCGCTGACCTCGGTGGCCTACACCGACTCGGTAGGCGAGGGCCTGCGCATGAACTCGCTCACGGTCGACATCGACCGCTCAGGCTCGAAGGACAACATCACCCTGGCGTCGGACTATCTCAACGGATCGGTCGAGGGCCTCATTGCTCCGTCGTCGCTCGCCGCGACCCTGCGCGAGTTGGTGGCCGACATCGTTCCCGACGTCATCGAGCCCGGACGGCTGGCGCCCGATGCACCGGCCAATGACTTCACATTCGACCTGACGCTGTCGAATGCCGAGAAGATCTCGGAATTCTTCCGCCTGCCCGTCCAGATCATCTATCCCGTCGAAATCGGCGGCAGCGTCGACGGTCCCGCAGGCCGCGCATCCCTGACGCTCGACGCACCCTACCTGCAGCAGGGCGACAAGATCATCGATCAGACCGTCGTGGCGGCATATATCGACACGGCCGACGACCGCTCGCTCGTCTACGCCACATCGCACATCCCCACCAAGAAAGGACCCATGACGGCCGTGCTGGGCATCTCGGGCACCAACAACCGCTTCGACACCCGCATCGACTGGACCCTCGACCGCAAGATTCCGCTCAACGGAGTCATCAACTTCTCGACCGAGCTCTCGCGCGGCGAACACGGCGACCTGTGCGCCACAACTGCCTTCAACCCCGGACAGATCAATTTCGGCGACAATATCTGGCAGATAGGGCGCTCGTCGATCGAATGGTGCGACAGCCGCCTGTCGGTCGACAGCTTTTCGCTCGAATCGGGTAGCCAGTCGATCCGCATCGACGGCACCGCATCGGCCGCCCCGGGCGACACCATGGCCATCGACCTGCACGACATTGAGCTTGCCTCGATTTTCGAGACCCTCGAGATCGACAAGGCGCTCATCGGCGGACGCGCAA
>CAJJQT010000106.1 GCA_905193995.1 uncultured Porphyromonadaceae bacterium
CCGCCACTACGATCCGGAGCCGCCTACCTGGGCCAAGATGATCGACATCCTGCGCTTCTGGGCCTCAAAAGGTGTCGACGGCTTCCGCTGCGACATGGCCCACATGGTGCCGGTCGACTTCTGGCGCGCAGCCATTCCCCGCGTGAAGGAAATCAACCCCGATATCATATTCATAGCTGAAATCTACGATGTGGCCCTCTACCGGCAGTACATCTATTCGGCAGGTTTCGACTATCTCTACGACAAGGTGAACCTCTACGACAGTCTGCGGGCCATCGAGACAGCCAACCACTCGGCTGCCACGCTGACGTCGTGCTGGCAGACGGTCGACGGCATAGGCGGCCGCATGCTCAACTTTCTGGAGAACCACGACGAGCAGCGCTTCGCTTCCGACCAATACGCAGGCGACGCCGTCCGCGTCGTCCCGTCGCTGATCGTGAGCGCGATGATGTCGACAGGGCCCTTTATGGTCTATGCCGGCCAGGAACTGGGCGAGAAAGGCGACCAGGCCGAGGGCTACAGCGGCCCCGACGGCCGCACGACCATTTTCGACTACTGGAGCATACCGACGGTGCGCCGCTGGCTCAACCACGGCACCTGCGACGGCCCGCTGACCGAAGGCGAGAAGGCTCTGCGCGAGATGTATGCCCGCGTGATGCGCTTGTGCAACGAGGAGGCGGCAATCAGCCGGGGCAAGTTCTTCGACCTGATGTATGTCAACTACGATAATCCGCGCTTCAATCCGCACCGTCAGTATGCGTTCATGCGCGTCAACGGCAACGACGTGCTGGTGATCATGGTCAACTTCGACGACGCCGACACGGAGGTATCTGTCAACGTTCCGGCCCACGCTTTCGAGTATTTCGGGCTGCCCCGCGGCTTTGCCGTGGCTACCGATCTGCTCTCGGGCCAGGAGTCGCTCAAGGCTTTTAGCGATGAAGTGCCGTTCACGACCAATATCCCGGCACACGGAGCCGTGGTCTGGAAGATCGACGCCCGTGCGCTGACTCCCGCCGCTTCGGCCTCGCCAGCCCGCAGCTCTCGGATCAAAAAGAAACAGAAATAGGCAACACTCATTACACATTATTATATATGGATTCCAATCTTCCCCCGTTCAAAATCTTCGCCGGCACGAAGTCGCGCTACATGGCTGAGGAAATCTGCAAAGACCTGGGCGTAGAGCTAGGTAAAATGAACATCCAGCACTTTGCCGACGGTGAGTTTGAAGTTTCGTTTGAGGAGTCGGTCCGCGGCTGCGAGGTGTACCTGGTGCAGTCGACGTTCCCGAACTCGGATAATCTGATGGAACTGCTGCTGATGATCGACGCTTCGAAGCGCGCATCGGCCAAGTCGACGATCGCCGTGATTCCGTACTTCGGATGGGCGCGTCAGGACCGCAAGGACAAGCCGCGCGTGTCGATCGCAGCCAAGCTCGTGTCGGATCTGCTTGTGACAGCCGGTGTCGACCGCGTGATCACCATGGACCTGCATGCCGATCAGATTCAGGGATTCTTCAACGTGCCTGTCGACCACCTGTACGCCTCGTCGGTGTTCATTCCATATATCCAGTCGCTTAAGCTCGACAACATGGTGATAGCCACACCCGACGTGGGCGGCGCCAAGCGAGCCAACAGCTACGCAAAGTACCTCGATGTGCCTCTGGTGCTGTGCCACAAGCAGCGTGCCAAGGCCAATGTCGTGGCCAACATGACCGTCATCGGCGACGTTAAGGACAAGAACGTGATACTTGTCGACGACATGGTCGACACTGCCGGCACCATCACCAAGGCAGCCGACCTGATGATGGAGAACGGAGCCAAGAGCGTGCGGGCGCTGTGTACACACGCTATCATGAGTGACCCGGCAACAGACCGCGTCGATCAGTGCGGACTGGTCGAGATGATCTTCACCAACTCGATTCCCTTCCACAAGGACTGCAAGAAATGCACCATCCTGTCGGTTGCGCGCCTGTTTGCCGACACGATCCGCCGCGTTCACAACAACCAGTCGATCTCGTCGCAGTATCTCATTAAATAAATCATCATAACGGAGACTTCCCGCCGCGCCCGCCCGGCGCAGGGCAGGGAGTCTCCGCTGTTTTCCCATGGCCGCCGTCCCTTCACCCGAATGCCTGCGGCCCGGTACAGTACTTCCGGGCAAGGGCATCGTGTACACCATCGAGAAGGTGCTCGGCCAGGGCTCGTTCGGCATCACCTACCTGGCGTCGGCGCGGCTCGAGGGCAACCTCGGGTCGTTCGTTTCCGACTCGAAGGTGGCGCTGAAAGAGTTTTTCATGCGCAATCACAACGACCGCCAGGGAGGCACGACCACCGTCACGGCGCCCGGCGACCAAAGCCTGTTCCGGGCCTACCGCGACAAGTTCGTCAAGGAGGCGCTGAGTCTGTCGCGTCTCCATCACAAGGGTATCGTGAAGGTCTGCGACCTGTTTGAGTGCAACAATACGGCTTACTATGCCATGGAGCTGCTCGACGAGTCGCTCGAACACTTCATCGGGAATATGCCCGGTGGATGTCTGCCGGAGTGGACCGCCGTCGAGCTGGCCGTCACGGTCGGGGAGGCGATCAGATATCTGCACGAGCGCAATATGGTGCACCTCGACCTGAAGCCCGGCAATATAATGCTGCGCGGCGATGACCCGGTGTTGATCGATTTCGGCCTGTCGAAGCAGTACGACGCCGCCGGAAAGGCCGAAACCAGTGCCAACGTGGGAGGCGGCACGCCAGGTTACGCGCCTCTGGAGCAGGCGGCCTACAGTACGGCCGGCACGCTCCCCGTGACTATGGATATCTATGCCATGGGAGCCACGCTCTACAAGATGCTCAGCGGCGAGACTCCGCCGCCTGCCTATAACATCAGCGAATACGGATTCGATGACACGGCTCTGCGTCAGAAAGGTGTGTCGCCCGAGCTGATCAGCATAATCCGGCAGGCTATGATGCCTCTGAGCCGCCAGCGCTATGAGTCTATGGAAAAGATGCTTGCGGCGCTGCGGTCGCTCGATGTGGTGGAGATCGAGGTAGTGGATACGGAAGAAAATAAGCCGGAAGCAGAAGCAGAGCGGCCCGACCCGTATGCCGACAGCCGGCGCACGCAGCGCAAGGCGCGGCGCGGGCCGGCCGACGACATCGATGCTCTGCAGAGTCCCGCACATGAGGAAATGGCTGCACCGGAAGTGAAGTCACCCGTCAACAGGCCCGACGAGACGCATCTCAATATGATGTACGTGGACCTGCCGACCGAAGAGATAGATGAGAGCGACGGCGAGGAAATCAAGCCCGACCGCGTATCAGGCAATGCCGCCTATTGGCTCTTTTTCGGCGGCATAGCGATTCTCGCGGCCTTCACGGACCTGTTCTGAAAAAAATACGCCGGTGCGACAGCCGGATATAAAAAGCTCCCGCGGGCTGCGTGCCTGCGGGAGCTTTGGTTATGCGGTCGGCAATGCTGATTATTCCTCGTTGAGGATCTCGAGCATCTTGATTGCTGACAGAGGAATGCGGGTGCCGGGGCCGAAGATGGCGGCTACGCCTGCCTTGTAGAGGAAGTCGTAGTCCTGAGCCGGGATGACACCGCCGGCGGTGACGAGGATGTCCTCGCGGCCGAGTTTCTTAAGCTCTTCGATCACCTGCGGGATCAGGGTCTTGTGACCGGCGGCCAGAGAGCTGACGCCCAGGATGTGCACGTCGTTTTCGACGGCCTGGCGGGCAGCTTCGGCCGGAGTCTGGAACAGCGGGCCCATGTCGACGTCGAAGCCGCAGTCGGCATAGCCGGTAGCGACAACCTTTGCGCCGCGGTCGTGGCCGTCCTGGCCCATCTTGGCGATCATGATACGGGGTTGGCGACCTTCGCGCTTGGCGAAGTCTGCGCACATCTGCTGGGCGCGGACGAAGTCGGGGTCGTTCTTTGTTTCTGCTGAGTACACGCCTGAAATAGTTCGGATTACTGCTTTATAACGGCCTACGACTTCTTCGCAGGCATCTGAAATTTCGCCGAGGGTAGCGCGGTGACCGGCAGCCTTTACGGCGAGGTCGAGGAGGTTGCCCTTCTTTGTGCGGACGCATTCGGTGATAGCCTCGAGGTCTTTCTTCACCTGAGCTTCGTCGCGGTCGGCCTTGACCTCGTTGAGGCGTTCGATCTGCTCGCGGCGTACTTCGGTGTTGTCGATTTCGAGGATGTCGATGGGATCTTCATGCTCGAGACGGTACTTGTTGATGCCGACGATGGTCTGGCGGCCCGAGTCGATGCGTGCCTGTGTACGAGCGGCGGCTTCCTCGATGCGGAGCTTGGGCAGACCGGTCTCGATGGCCTTGGCCATGCCGCCGAGCTTTTCGATTTCCTGGATGTGTTCCCATGCGCGGTGGGCGATCTCGTTGGTGAGGGCTTCCACGTAGTACGAACCAGCCCAGGGATCGACCTGCTTGGTGACCATGGTCTCTTCCTGAATGTAGATCTGGGTGTTGCGGGCGATACGGGCCGAGAAGTCGGTCGGCAGGGCGATCGCCTCGTCGAGGGCGTTGGTATGGAGCGACTGGGTGTGGCCCAGGGCGGCGCCCATGGCTTCGATACACGTGCGGCCCACGTTGTTGAAGGGATCCTGCTCGGTGAGCGACCAGCCCGATGTCTGCGAGTGCGTGCGCAGGGCGAGCGACTTGGGGTTCTTTGGGTTGAACTGCTTGACGATCTTGGCCCACAGCATACGTGCGGCGCGCATCTTGGCGATCTCCATGAAGAAGTTCATGCCGATGGCCCAGAAGAACGACAGACGGGGAGCGAAGGCGTCGATGTCCATGCCGGCGTTTACGCCTGCGCGGAGATATTCGAGGCCGTCGGCCAGAGTGTAGGCCAGCTCGATGTCGCAGGTGGCGCCAGCCTCCTGCATGTGGTAGCCGGAGATCGAGATCGAGTTGAACTTCGGCATCTTCTGCGAGGTGTACTCGAAGATGTCGGCGATGATGCGCATCGAGAACTCCGGCGGGTAAATATAGGTGTTGCGCACCATGAATTCCTTGAGGATATCGTTCTGGATGGTACCGGCCATTTCCTCGAGCTTTGCGCCCTGCTCGAGGCCTGCGTTGATGTAGAAGGCGAGCACGGGGAGCACGGCGCCGTTCATGGTCATCGACACGGACATCTTGTTCAGGGGAATTCCGTCGAAGAGGACTTTCATGTCCTCGATCGAGCAGATGGACACGCCTGCCTTGCCGACGTCGCCGACAACGCGGGGATGATCGGCGTCGTAGCCGCGGTGAGTGGCGAGGTCGAATGCCACGGAGAGGCCCTTCTGGCCCGAGGCGAGGTTGCGGCGGTAGAAGGCGTTGGACTCGGCAGCCGTCGAGAAGCCGGCGTACTGACGGATTGTCCAGGGACGCAGGGGATACATGGCGCTGTACGGGCCACGCAGGAAGGGAGGAATACCCGACACGTAGTTGAGGTGTTCGAGTCCCTGCAGGTCGTCCTTGGTGTAGATGGGTTTGACGGGGATGAGCTCGGGAGTGAGCCAGTCTTCGCCTGCGGCGGCCACAGCAGTGTGCTGAGCGCCGAATGAATCATTTGTGATATCTATTTTATTGAAATCGGGTCTCATGACTGTGTAGTGACTGGGTTATTTGAGAAGACGGGCATTGAAATCGCGGAGTGTGTCGAGGACGTTCACGCGGACATGAACGAAGTCCTTGATGCCGATGGCCTTGAGATCGTCGGCGCAGGCGGGGTTGCCTGCTACGACGAATTCGGCGCGGCCGTCGAGGTACTTGAATGCCTCGGGCGCGAGGGTGGCGTATTCGTCGTCGCTCGAGCAGAGGACTACCACGTCGGCACCCTTTTCGAGAGCGGCGTCGACGCCCTGCTCGACGGTGTCGAAGCCGAGGTTGTCGATGATCTCATATCCGGCGCAGCCGAAGAAGTTGGTCGAGAACTGTGCGCGTGCCAGACGCATGGCCAGGTTGCCGATGGTGAGCATGAACACCTTGGGGCGCTTTGCGGCGGCCTCGGTGGCGAGACGGAGCTGCTCGAAGTCGGTGGCGGCGCGCTTGCCGCAGAGCTTGTGACCGTCGGCGGGGGCGTCGGCGGCGCAGCCGCATCCGCAGCATTCGCTCTTGACGATCTTGTCGGCTGCCTTCTCGTTGATGTTGGGGTACTGGTTGGTGCCGAGCAGGATTTCCTTGCGGCGGGCGACGTCGGTGTGGCGCTTCTCGCACGAAGCGTTGACGGCATCCTGGATCTTGCCTTCGGAAGCGAGGGCGAAGAAGCCGCCTGCGTTCTCGACTTCCAGGAAGAGTTTCCATGCCTCTTTTGCGATCGATACGGTGAGAGTCTCGACGTAGTAGCTGCCGCCGGCAGGGTCAACGACCTTGTCGAGGTGGCTTTCTTCCTTGAGCAGGAACTGCTGGTTGCGCGCGATGCGCTCCGAGAATGTGTCGGGAGTCTTGTATGGGGTGTCGAAAGGAGTCGTGGTGATCGAGTCGACGCCTGCGAGAGCGGCTGACATGGTCTCGGTCTGGCTGCGGAGCAGGTTGACGTATGCGTCGTAGATGGTCTGGTTGAAGCGCGAGGTCGATGCGTGGACGTGCATCTTGGCGCTGTCGGCCTGTGCGGGCTTGTACTGTTCCACGATCTGTGCCCAGAGCATGCGGGCGGCGCGGAATTTGGCGAGCTCCATGAAGTAGTTCGACGATATGCCCATGTTGAACTTGACGCGGGCAGCCACCTCGTCTGCCGTCAGACCGGCGTCGGTGAGCAATGTGAGCCAGTCGGCGCCCCAGGCCAAAGCGTAGCCGAGCTCCTGATAGATATATGCGCCGGCGTTGGAGAGCATGTCGCTGTCGACGGAGAGGACCTTAAGACCGGGAACGTCCTTGACGATGGCGAGGATTTCCTTGGCGGTCTCGACGATAGCCTTGACGTCGGTCTGCTTGCCG
>CAJJQT010000107.1 GCA_905193995.1 uncultured Porphyromonadaceae bacterium
GCGGATATTTGCCGTGAACATTTGCCCGGCCGCGGGCGTTTCCACAAATGGAGGCTGAGGCCCTCCGATGATAAAATCCGTCATAATACTGTTTAATCTATAATGTAATAGTTATGCTCGAAACTGGATATAAGTTCGGCGAGGTTCATGTCCTCGCCCCGCAGGTTGAGGCTGCGGCCGACAAGGTACAATTCAAAAACGTGTTCGGAAACGCCAACGGCGGCGTGTCTGTCCTGGCCTTTAAGGCCGGCCAGATGCTGACCGAGCATCTCGCACCTGCCGAGGTGATGGTCTACGTCGTCGAAGGAGAGGTCGAGTTCACCATGATCGATACCCCGCATTCGCTGCGCAAGGGCGAATTCATGCTCATGGGCGAGGGTGTGCCTCACAGCGTCCTTGCCAAGGCCGACTCCAAAGTCATGCTCGTGAAGGTGAAATCAGACAAATAAATTCATACCGGACTACATAACTCAGATTATTAACAAATTAATTACTGCGACCATGGATAAAGACAAAAAATATGTATGCGAGGTATGCGGCTGGGTTTATGACCCTGAAGTAGGCGATCCCGAAGGAGGCATAGCTCCCGGCACTGCATTCGACGATCTGCCTGACGATTGGGTATGCCCCGTCTGCGGCGTAGGCAAGGACCAGTTCGAGCCCGAGCAGTAACCCGTGCCCGCGCCTTTATTTGCGGCTAAGAACGGCGTACACGGCGGCGGAGATCCGCGCTATGGCCCGGGCGGCTTCTTTTTCATCGCCCCGGAAATCCTTGACGAATACCGCCAGGGCATAGCTTCTGCCGCCCGGGAGGGTGATATAGGCCACATCGTTGTGGGCTACAAGCTCTCCGTCGCCGTTGATGTAGCCTGACCCGGTCTTGTGACCGACCGTCACACCCTCGATGCCGGCCAGCGGCGCCGCGATGCGGTCGGCGCCGGTGCGGCATTCGCGCAGCGTTTCGGCTATAAAGGCTTGCTTGTCAGCGCTGACGAGGCTATCGGTGTAGAGACGGTTGATCAGTACGGCTGCGCCCGAGGGCGACGTCGTATTGGCGTATGCGCGGTCGTGGTCGGCCGACATTTCTGCCTCCGAATAGGCTATTTGGAAGCTCTCGCGCGGTATGATCGTAGCTGTTACGCTGTCGGTCTGTCTGACTCCGACCAACCGTCCGAACATCAGGTTGCTGGCGTTGTTGTCGCTCTGCGCGAGCGTGTAGCGCAGCAGTTCGCGCACCGTGACACTGAACTCGTCGCCGCCGTGCTCCTTCAGCATCGGACTCCAGGTGTCGGGGTCGAGGTCGGCGCGGCGCACGGTCACCGCCGTGTCGAGGCTGATGCCGCGAAGGTCGAAGTCGCGGCATACGGCCAGGGCCTGATGCAGCTTGAACACGCTCATCATCGGGTATTCGTTGTAGTCGTTGACCGCGACGGTGTCGCCTTCTCCGGTGATCACGGCCACGCCGATCTCGCCGGGATATTCTTCGACTATCGCCGCCAGTGTGTCGGCGAGCCGATCAAGATCGCAGGCCGGGGCGGCGCCCTCCTGTTTATGACACCCGGTCCATACTGTCAGCCCGATCACAGCTACGAGACAGAGCAGTATCTCCCCGGGGCTTTTGTCTAATCTCATCATGACTATGCGGTTCGGAAATTTAACTTGCGGCAAAGTTAATCATTTCTCGGCGAACAATCCGCGGTGTTTCGCGATTGTTTATATTGAATTGTAAGAAACACACTATGGACCGAAACACGATATATCGGAAATTTTCAGAGTGGGTGGCCCGGCAGCCCGATGCGCCCGCTGTGATCTGCACCGGCCGCACGGCCTCTTACAGCGAGCTTGATGCGATGGCCGATGCGGTCATGTCGAAATTCTATGCCGGCCGCCACGCATTTATCGGCATCGTCATGAGTCACGGCATCGAGATGATAGCGGCCATGCTTGCCGTGCTGAAAAGCGGTGCCGCCTACGTCCCCGCCGAGCCGTCCCTGCCGCAGGAGCGTATCGACTACATGATGCGTACCGCCGGTGTCGGGCTCGTCATCACCGATGATTACTGCCGCGACCTGCTGCCACCCGAACACGTGATGCCCGACCGCTCCCGCGCCGACGGCATCGCCTACGTGCTCTACACATCGGGCACCACCGGGCGCCCCAAGGGCGTGGTGGTTGAGAATCACAGCGTCGTCAACTACGCCGAAGCTTTCGAAGCCGAATTCAATGTGGCGCCGGGCGACGTGATGCTCCAGTACTCGGTTTGCTCGTTCGATATTTTCGTCGAGGAAGTATTCACGACCCTCCTCAACGGCGCCGCACTGGCCGTCCCTTCGAAAAAGGTGCGCGACGGCAGCCTGGCCGACCTGATGGACTTCTGCGAGCGCCACGGCGTGACCGAAATCAGCGGCTTCCCTTACCTACTCGCCGACATGAACCGCAGCCGATGCTATCCCTCGCGTCTGCGGCTGCTAATCAGCGGCGGCGACGTCATCCGCGCGGCATATATCTCCTGGCTCAAGGACCGCAGCTTCGTCATCTACAACACCTACGGCCCGAGCGAGACCACGGTTTGCGCCACATATTTCCGCGTCGACATCGCCGAACCGACGACGGCACTTTCCCCGTCGGCAAAGCCGTCCGCGGAGCGGAAGTCCGGATTCTCGACGACAGCCTGAATGAAGTCGCCGACGGTACCGAGGGCGAAATCTGCATTCTCGGCCGCGGCGTCAGCCGCGGCTACCTCGGCAATCCGCCCGAACAGGCCAATTTCGTGACTGCCCCCGACGGCCGCCGCATGTACCGCAGCGGCGACCTCGGCTACCGCCTCCCCGACGGCAATATAGCCTTCCTCCGGCCCAAGGACCGCCAGGTGATGATCCTGGGGCGCCGCGTCGAGCCCGAGGAGGTCGAGAACGTGCTCAACGAGTCGCCATGCGTCGAACGCGGCGTGGTCCGCGCGTTCACCGACGAGCAGGGGCTGGCCTATCTTACCGCCTATTTCGTGCCGTCGCACAAGAACTGTCAGCTGACCCGCATCCGACGGTTCCTCACTGACCGGCTGCCCGACTTCATGGTGCCCGAATTCTTCGTGAAAATGGACGAGATTCCCCTCACCCGGCGCGGAAAGGTCAACGACCGTGCCCTCCCGGTTGTTATGAAAGAGGGTACTTCCGAATAACCCGCACACTACCATGCAGACCTTCTCTATCGATAATCTTCAGATCACGGCAGTCGCAGGCCCGACCGACCGCATCTGCTACCTGCTCTATCCGTTTGCCACTCTTCACGACTGGCTTGCCGCAGAGGCGCCGAAATTCGGCGTGGCTGTCGCCGTCATCACACGGATGGACTGGGACGACGACCTCACGCCCTGGCCGGCCAAAGGACAGCCCCCGGGCTGTCCTGACTTTCAGGGCCGTGCGGCCGGCTTCCTGGCCAAGCTGCAGACCGACGTCCTCCCGGCCGTGGAGAAGCGCCTCGGCATCGCCCCCGGCGCCGAACGCACCCTTGCGGGTGTCTCCCTTTCGGGTCTTTTCACCCTGTGGCAGTGGATGCTCTGCGACACGTTCGCCAACATCATCAGCCTGTCGGGCTCGTTCTGGTACGAAGGCTTCGCCGCCTGGATCGAGTCGCATCCCGTCCCGAAAAAGACCGGCCGGGCATACTTCCTGCTCGGCAATCAGGAAGCGCACACCAAAGTCAAGGCATTTCAGCCCGTGCAGACCGACACCGAGGCCATCGTCGCCTCCCTGCGCCGCCAGGGCATCGCAGTCGACTTCGAGCTCGTCCCCGGCAACCACTACCAGTACGGCGAGCAGCGCCTCACCCGCGCCTTCACCCGCATGTTCGGGTGAAGAACCTGGAAAGCAGGATTTTAGCCTGCGTGTTGCGAAGCTTCATGGAAAGCAGGCTTTCTAGCCTGCGCGTTACTGATAGCGAGGTAATTACTCCCGCAATTAGCTGCCGCAGGCTAAAAAGCCTGCTCTCCAGGGGGGGCGTAGTGCTGGTAGAGGAAGTCGTTGTAGGGGAAGCGTGTGAGGTGGATTTCGCGGGCTTTTTCGTAGATGATCTGCTTGAGCTCGTCGATGTTGAGTCTCGGATCGATATTGTAGACATATTTGCGGCTTATGTGTGTTCAGATGTTTGTTAATCAGCTATATGGTGAAAGCCGTGTAGACAAATGTCATCGCTTTGTGTATTGATTTGCGCATGATTTCACAGTAATTTTGCATCAAAAAATCATTGGAATTATGTTTAGAAGAATATGTGTCGGACTCATAAGCCTTTTTGCCTTCACGGCGAATCTTGGTGCGCAGGAAGCGTCCACCAAAAGCAGCACATCGGATAGTGATACCACGATGCTTAATGAAATTGTGGTGACGGATAAGAAAGTACAGGTCCGTCACGATGGAATGAACTTTATCGTCTCAAATATTCAGGGTAGCACCCTGGCCGACGCAGGATCGATGCTCGACATGATGGCCTGGGTGCCCGGGCTGTCGCTTGATGCTGCCGATAATATCCGCGTCTTCGGTATATCGGGCAGTCCGCTTGTGTACATCAACGGCGTAAAGGTCACGGATATGAAGAAGCTGACGTCGCTTCCGTCGAATATGGTCAAAAAAATAGAAGTCATACGTGCCCCCGGAGCCGAGTATCCGGCGGGCACAGGTTCGGTATTGCGGATCACTACGGCCGTACCGCTTAAGGATATCGTCAACGGAACCCTTGTGGAGCGGGCCAACCAACGTCACAGATACAGCAACAGCATTACCACAAGCGCGTTCGGTTCTTTCGGAAAATTCGATTTTCTTGCATCCGCAGGTTATAACATCGGAAACATCAGGCAGTCATCGACCGCCACTGAATCAATTTTTGCGAAAGACGGTTCGCTGCTGCGCGATGTAAGCACATTTCAGAAAGACCTGGTGCATACGTCGCGCTGGACGTGGCTCGCCGGCGCTACATATCATCCGTCGGAAAATGATGAAATATCGATCGAGTATTCAGGCAATACAGCCTCGCGGAGCAGGGATTTCGTAAGTGAGCTTACGACCGTCGCCGCAGGAAGCATTGCCGACCTTACTCATTATGATTCAAGGAACAGTTCGGCGCCTGTCAACAATACTCTTCTGGCTAATTATGCCCATGAGTTTGCCCGGTCAAGGCTGAATATAGCCGCAACGTACAATCACAAGCGGTCCGACAACAATGAAGGCATATACCTTATGCCTGAAAATATACTCAGCGAAACAAACCTTGACCGGACATCATATAGCATGTGGACACTGCAGGGCGACTATTCGTGGAAGTTCTTGAAAAAAGACCGTCAGAGTATCGGACTTTACGGAGGAAGGGCGGATAATAAATCGAATGCCGACTATACCTCGATGGGTCGGCAAGACGTCAGCGGATCTGTGTCGTGGGGCGAATTTTATTATTCGTCGTACTGGGAGTTCAGCGGCTACGGCATAACGCCCGGCGTCCGGGTCAGATATGAACGCCAGGATAGCAAATCGCTTATAGATGGGAACGCCTCGTCGTTTGGCAAGACGTACTTCAACGTGGTGCCGCAGCTGTCTATATATCACCGTTTCAGCAAAAAGCTGGCAATGAATCTATATTATAAATACGGCTACTCGCTGCCAAGTTTTTCCGAGTTAAGCCCTGCCGTCACGCTTTCTGACCTCATTTATTACCGCACGGGCAACCCGGATCTGAAAGTACCGCGCCGCCACAATGTCGCGCTGGTGTTCAATCTTCCGGCATTCAATATTGTTGCCGAATATACGTCGCTGCGCAACAAGATTGTAGAAATCACCACACCGGTCGAGAATTCCGAATATTTCATAGAGAGGCCGGTGAATATGGCCGGCAACTATTATCTGACATTAACCGCGAGCTACAGTCTTAACGCTGCCAATAAGTTCCGGCTGTATGCCAGCGCGCTTGTGCGAAGGACGCACACCGAATACTATTATCTTGACCGAATACAGAAAAAGAACAAGTTCTTCACCATGCTGTCGCTGAATGCTGATTACAGCATACTGCACAATCTTGGCGTCTTCGCCGCCGTGAATTATGCTTCGCCACAGTTGGTCGACAACATGGACGTAGGGCATACCTGCGACATATCTTTCGGTGGTAACCTCAGACTACTGCAGTCACGGCTTTCACTGCGCCTTGCCGTGAACGATATCCTGGCCCGCTCGGTTACTCCTTACTGGTCGGCCTCCTCGCCGAATCTGTCCCGCACCCGCCGGAACCGCTACGATACCCGCGGCGTGACTCTGACCGTGACATACCGTTTCACGCTTGCCAAAAAGAAATACTACGAACTCGACAACGCGGATGATTACGACCGAATGTGATTTTTTTTTCGTAACTTTGCAGCATGCGACTTCTGAAAGCGATATTTATGCTGAGCCTGTTGGTATTGCCTGTTGTCTGTCGGGGTAATACCGACACGCATATTCCATTGGATACTGTCGAGATCACCACTTTCCTTGATACTGTCTATAGCCGGGATTTGCCTGCGATAGAATTTAGATTGGAAACGTATCATAACTTTTTCGGAGCCACTACGGTGGGATATAAACTGATGCTGCGCGGTGAGGAACTTGACATCAATGGGGCTCTCCTGTACAAGGAGGATCCCGAATCCACTGCACTTAAGCCGATGTCTCTTTTATCACCGTTTCATATCCATGTCGGTGATTCCACCGACGGACACAGAATTGACCATATTTATGTAAAGCATAAATTCCCGTTCTCGTCTTACTTTTCGGAAGACGATTCGTTGGTTATACTGACCAGCAAGGGCAATTATACTATTTATCTTGGTGAGGAGAAGCGTGCGGCCTCATTATATACGCCCATGCTCAATTCGCTCAACACCGAATTATCCAAGGCTGAACAGAATCTTGAAAGG
>CAJJQT010000108.1 GCA_905193995.1 uncultured Porphyromonadaceae bacterium
ATGGAACCGATGAGCGCGGGAGATTTCCTGAAGCTGATGCGCCAGAAGCGCGCCATCGTCGACCTCGACAACAAGCTGGCGTCGCGTTCGGTCAACGAGGGCTTCTCCGGAGGCGAGAAGAAACGCAACGAGATCTTCCAGATGGCGATGCTCGAGCCGCGCCTGTCGATTCTCGACGAGACGGATTCGGGCCTCGACATCGACGCCCTACGCGTTGTGGCATCGGGTGTCAACAAGCTCAAGACCACCGAGAACGCCACCATCGTCATCACCCACTACCAGCGACTGCTCGACTATATAAAGCCCGATTTCGTCCACATCCTTTACAAGGGCCGCATCGTCTACTCGGGCGGTCCCGAGCTGGCTCTTGAACTCGAGGAAAAGGGTTACGACTGGATCAAAGAACAAGTTGACAACCAATGAACGCGCTGACTCAATATCTGACGCTCTACCGCGACTGCCGCGCCACGATCGACGCGCACGCTCCCGACGCGCTTAACCGTCGTCGGGAGGCTGCATTCAGTCGCCTCGAAAGTCTCGGCCGGCTTCCCGAGCGAGGCGACGAAGGTTTCGAAAAGGTGTCGGTCAACGATATGTTCGCACCCGACTTCGGCATCAACATAGCCCGCGTGCCCTTCGGCGACGACGGGCGTGGCGGTGTCCACGGCTGCGATATACCGAACGTTGGCACTTACCCGGTGACGGTGGTCAACGACGCCTTCCGCGCCCCCGGCCTGAAGCTGCCCGGTGGCCTTGAGGTGAAATCGCTTGCCGAGGCTCTTAAGGAAAATCCCGCGCTGGCCGATGTGTCGGCTCTCGACCGCGGGAACCCGCTCGTGGCGCTCAACGATCTGTTCGTGCAGGACGGTGTATACATACATGTTGACGCCGGCGTGCGAGTCGACCGTCCGGTGCAGATACTGTCGCTGTTCAACGCCTCACAGCCGCTTATGGCGGCGCGGCGTATCGTCGTGCATCTGGAACGCGGCGCCTCGCTGTCGGTGATTGCGTGCGACCATCCGCGCACGGCCGAGGTCGACTATCTGTCGTGCCGCACCGTCGATCTGCTGCTCGGCGCCGACTCGCAACTCGATTTCTACGATCTCGAGGAGGCCACTCCGCGCTGCTCGCGCGCATCGGTGACGGCATCGGCGCAGGAGGCCGGCAGCCGTCTGAACGTGATGTCGGTGACGCTCGACGGCGGCGTGACCCGCAACGAATATTATGCCGCGCACCGCGGCGACGGCTGCTCGACGTCGCTTGGCGGCCTCGTGATAGCCGGAGGCGCCCAGGTGGTTGACAACGCTACCTTCGTGACGCACGACCGCGAGCACGGCACGAGTGACCAGCTTTTCAAATATGTGCTGTTCGACTCGGCTCAGGGCGCCTTCGAAGGGCTGGTGACCGTGGCACCCCACGCCCGCTTCACCGACGCCAGTCAGAGCAACCGCAACCTGCTCGCGTCGCCGTCGGCACGTATGCACGCTATGCCGCAGCTGATCATCAACTGCGACGACGTCAAGGCGTCGCACGGCTCGGCCACCGGCCAGCTCGACAGTGAGGCGCTCTTCTACATGCGCTCGCGCGGCATCCCTCTGGCTGAGGCGCGTATGATGCTCATCAGCGCTTTCATGGCCGAGGGTCTCGACCGGATCCATCACGAGCCGCTGCGCCAGACTCTGAGGATGCTGCTCGACCGCCGTCTGCACGGCTGTTCGGCGAGCTGCGAGAGCTGCGGCATTGAGCCGCTGCGCCGCCGCCAGGTGTGACACGCCGTCGGAGACCGATAACTTTACTGAAAGGAGTTAACCATGACAATCGAAGATATCCGCCGCCAGTTTCCGATCCTCGAGCGGACCGTGTACGGCAAACCGCTGGTCTACTTCGACAACGCCGCCACGTCGCAGACGCCGCGGCGCGTGGTCGAGGCCATAGACCGAGCCTATCTCACCCGCAAGGCTAACGTACATCGCGGCGTCCACTGCCTGTCGCAGGAAGCTACCGACGCCATGGAGCTCGGCCGGGAGACGGCCCGTGCATTCATCAACGCGCCGTCGACCGACGAAATCATCTTCACGCGCGGCACCACCGAGGCCATCAACCTCGTGGCCGCGTCTTACTGCCGCCTGCTTGAACCGGGCGACGAGATCATTCTCACCGTCATGGAGCACCATTCCAACATAGTGCCATGGCAACTCGCGGCAACGAACTACGGCCTTAAAATCAAGGTCGTGCCGATCGACAGCCGCGGCTGCCTCGACCTCGACGTCTACCGCTCGCTGTTCACGCCCCGCACCCGGGTCGTGGCCGTCTGTCAGGCGTCGAACGTGCTCGGCACCGTCAATCCGGTGGCCGAGATGGGCGCCGAAGCTCACCGCCACGGCTGCGTGATCCTCGTTGACGGCGCCCAGGCCGTGCCGCATATGGAAGTCGACGTGCAGGCTATGAGTTGTGACTTCTACGCTTTTTCGTCGCACAAGATGTACGGCCCGACCGGCATCGGTGTGCTCTACGGCCGCCGTGAACTGCTCGAGAAGATGCCGCCCTACCAGGGCGGCGGCGAGATGATAGGCCATGTGTCTTTCGACGGCACAACGTGGGCCGACCTGCCTTATAAATTCGAGGCCGGCACCCCCGACTTTGTCGATGCTGCGGCCTTCATCGAGGCCGTAGGCTTCATGCACTCCGTCGGCATCGCCGATATGGCCGCGCATGAGCACCGGCTGCTGGAATACGCTACCGAGCGTATGCTTGAAATCCCCGGCATGCGCATTTTCGGCACTGCGCCGGGCAAGTGCGCCTTGATATCCTTTCTGATCGGCAACGCGCACCACTACGATACGGGTATGCTGCTCGACAAGATGGGCTTCGCCGTGCGCACCGGCCACCACTGCGCGCAGCCGCTGATGCACGCCCTCGGAATCGAAGGCACCGTACGCGCCTCCTTCGCCGCCTATAACACCACCGACGAGGTCGACCGCTTCATCGCCGCCCTGCGCCGCATAGCGCCGATACTTAATAATGCGTGACGCTGCGCCGGCCGGAGGGCCGGACTGCCTGCTTTGCGCGTTCTTACGCGTTCTGAACAGTTTTTTGGAATTTTAAGTGAGGAGTGGCGCTGTAAGTCGTGATTTTTTACTAAATTTGCAAGCCAATAGTATAATCTCTAAAAAATCATGGCTCAGATCAAAAAAATCAGCAAAGCACTTATTTCGGTTTTCGACAAGGAAGGCCTTGACGACATACTGTCGCGCCTGGCCGCAGACGGAGTAACATTCATATCGACAGGCGGTACGCGCGCGTACATCGAGCATCTGGGCTATGCCTGCGAGGCGGTTGAGGATCTTACGGGTTATCCGTCGATACTCGGAGGCCGCGTCAAGACCCTGCATCCGAAGGTATTCGGCGGCATCCTCGGACGCCGCGACAACGAAGGCGACGTGGCCACGATGGCCGAAATGGCTATTCCGGCCATCGACCTGGTTATAGTGGACCTCTATCCGTTCGAGGCGACCGTAGCCTCGGGCGCATCGCACGCTGATATTATCGAAAAAATCGACATAGGCGGCATCTCGCTCATCCGTGCGGCCGCCAAGAATTTCGCCGACGTTGCCATCGTGGCCTCGAAGGCTCAGTATCCGCTGCTGCTCGGCATGCTCGAGCAGCACGGTGCATCGACCACAGCCGATGAGCGTGCCCTGCTTGCCCGCGAGGCGTTTGCCGTATCGTCGGGCTATGACGCGGCCATATTCAACTACATGGCTACGGTGACTCCGACTCCGGAACCCGATGCACTGCGTGTGGCCGTCAATCATGCCAAGGACCTCCGCTACGGCGAGAATCCCCACCAGCAGGCCCGCTTCTACGGCGACTTTGACGCCATGTTCGAGCAGCTCCACGGCAAAGAGGTATCTTACAACAACCTGCTCGACATTGACTCGGCAGTGTCGCTGATCGACGAGTTCGAGGGCGACGGCACGGTAACCTGCGCGATACTGAAGCACAACAATGCCTGCGGCGTAGCCAGCCGCGGGACCCTGGCCGAAGCCTGGCGCGACGCCCTGGCGGGCGATCCTGTGTCGGCTTTCGGCGGCGTGATAGTCACCGATAAGGCCGTTGACGCCACGTCCGCAGCCGAGATCGGCAAGATATTCTTCGAAGTGATCATAGCGCCCGACTACTCGGAGGACGCAATGGCAATACTGACTCAGAAGAAAAACCGCATCATTCTGCGCCGCAAGCCCTGCACCCGCCCCGAGCGAACTGTACGCTCGATTCTCAATGGTGTCCTGTGTCAGCAACGCGATACGAAAGTCGAGACGGCCGAGGATCTGAAAGTCGTGTCGGGCGAGCTCGATGAGTCCAAGATAGCCGACATGCTCTTTGCCAACAAGATAGTGAAGCACTCGAAAAGCAATGCCATAGTGGTGGCCCGCGGCGGCATGCTGCTCGGTTCGGGCGTGGGTCAGACGTCGCGTGTGGACGCCCTCAAGCAGGCTATCGCCAAGGCCGAGAGTTTCGGCCTCGACACTCACGGCGCCACTATGGCGTCGGACGCTTTCTTCCCCTTCGCCGACTGCGTGGAGATAGCGCACGGCGCAGGTATCGACACTGTGATACAGCCGGGCGGCTCGATCCGCGACACCGATTCCGTGGATTACTGCCGCGCCAACGGCATGACGATGGTAATGACCGGCTTCCGTCACTTCCGTCACTGATACATACAGGTAATTACGAACTATAATAACTGAAACCAAATGGGACTGTTTTCACTAACCAAGGAAATCGCTATTGACCTTGGCACAGCCAACACTATAATCATCCACAACGATAAGATCGTGATCAACGAGCCGTCGATCGTGGCACTCGACAACCGCACCGACAAACTGATAGCCGTAGGCACCGAAGCACACCTGATGGAGGGTAAGAATCCTCAGGGCATACGCACGGTACGTCCCCTGCGACAGGGTGTCATTGCCGACTTCAACGCCGCCGAACTGATGATCCGCGGCCTTGTAAAGAAGGCCAGCAGCCGCTCGAACTGGTTCTCGCCGTCGCTGCGCATGGTTGTCGGCATCCCGTCGGGCTCGACCGAAGTGGAGATCCGCGCCGTGCGCGACTCGTCGGAGCACGCCGGCGGCCGCGACGTCTACATGATCTATGAGCCCATGGCCGCAGCGCTGGGCATAGGACTCGACGTAGAGGCGCCCGAGGGCAACATGATAGTCGACATAGGCGGCGGCACGACCGAGATCGCCGTAATATCGCTGGGCGGCATCGTCTCGAACAAGAGTATCCAGGTGGCGGGCAACGACCTGACCGAGGACATACAGAACCATATGCGCCGCGCGCACAACGTGCGCGTGGGCGTGCGCACTGCCGAGCAGATCAAGATGCACGTAGGATCGGCCCTGACAGAACTTGAGACCCCGCCGGACGACTACATCGTACACGGCCCCAACATGATGACCGCCCTGCCGATGGAAGTACCGGTAAGCTATCAGGAAATCAGCCACTGTATCGAGAAGACTATCTCGAAGATCGAGGCCGCCGTACTGGCAGCGCTGGAACAGACTCCGCCGGAGCTCTATGCAGACCTGGTGCGCAACGGCATCTACCTGGCCGGCGGCGGCGCCCTGCTGCGCGGTCTCGACAAGCGCTTCACCGACAAGATCGGCATCCAGTTCCATATAGCCGAGGATCCGCTGCTGTCGGTAGCACGCGGCACGGGCGTTGCGCTGAAGAATATCAACAAGTTCTCGTTCCTCATCCGCTGATGAATGAGGCCGGCGGGAGTGTCCCGGCGGCCGCGGTGTCGCATAAATGAAAGATCTGATAGAGTTTCTGCGCCACTACAGCAAGTGGCTGGTGTTCGCCGTTTACATAGTGGTGAGCTGCCTGCTGCTGTCGGGGAGCGATCCCTACAGGCGGCATCTGTGGCTGACGTCGGCCTCAGCGGTGGCCGGATCGGTGTACGATATGGGCAACAGCGTCACGTCGTACTTCGACCTTCGTGCGACCAACGAGGACCTCAACCGCCGCAACGCCGAGCTCGAGTCGCGCGTGATGAGTCTGAAGGAGCAGCTGCAGGACCTGCAGCTTAAGACGTTCACCGACACGATGCCGTCGCCCGACAGCGTGCCGCACTTCGATTTCATTGTAGCCAATGTGATCAACAATTCGACCCATCACCCCTACAACTATCTGACTATCAACAAAGGTACGGCCGACGGTGTGCGCCCCGAACAGGGCGTGATCGACCACTCGGGCGTGGTAGGAACGGTGAGCGTGGCCGGCGAGCACTATTCGCGCGTGATATCGCTGCTGAATCCCAATTTCCGACTGTCGTGCAAGATCAAGGACAGCGAGCACTTCGGTTCGCTCGTGTGGGACGGTCTGGACCCGACGACGGCCCTCCTGGAGGAGCTCCCACGCCACACTGTATTCAAGACCGGCGACACGATAGTCACGTCGGGGTATTCGGCCGTCTTTCCTGCCGGGTTGCCAGTGGGTGTGATCGTCGACGACGCCGACAACCACAAGGAAAACTTCTTTACGCTGAAAATAAAGCTTTTCGCCGACTTCTCGCGCCTCAGCAACGTCCAGGTCGTGATCAACAACCGCCGCGATGAGATAATGCAAGTTGAGAATACTCCGCTGACCGGCAACTCAGAGTCGAACATTAATCCCGGAAACAGATGAACAAGACAGCCCTGACACTACTGATGCTGTATCTGGTGCTGATACCGGCGCAGGCGCTGGTATTCAACAACCTGGTCCTGTTCGACGTAGCCGTGCCGATGGTGTTCATCTTCATGCTGATCACGCTGCCGGTGACATTCAGCGCCAACCTTGCGATGACTATCGGCTTTCTGACGGGCCTGACGGTCGACATACTCTCCGATACGCCCGGCGTGAA
>CAJJQT010000109.1 GCA_905193995.1 uncultured Porphyromonadaceae bacterium
TCATCTCGTTGGGAAGGATCTCGTAGCGGCGGACGTCAAACCACCACTGGCCTTCTCCCCACAGCTCTGCCCAGCGCTCATATTTGATCACGTCGTGGGCGAGAAGATCGTCGGGATAGTTGGCGGCCGCGGGTGTCGCCGCCGTCAGCGAGGTGTAGTCATAGCTCGACGGTGTGTTAGGATTCTGGCCGTAGGCGCGACGGTGAACCTTGTTCACATATTCGAGCGCGGTGCCGGGATTGGTGGCCGCGATCGCCTCTGCATAGAGAAGATAGATGTCGGCCAGACGGATCACCGGTATGTTCGAGGGGTTCGACTGGTTGGTGTCGGCCTCGCTGCCCTCGAGATTCATGAATTTCTTGATCATGAAATAATAGTGCGACGTAAGGCCGAGGTCGTTGGCCTCTGTCGAGGGCGCGATCCATGTGGTGCGGCCGCGGGGATCCTTGTAGGGATCGAAGAAGGCCTGCTGCGCGCCGATGAAGAGGCGCGGGTCGGCGGTCTTGTTGTCACGGACGGCCTGACTCGCCGCTGTATAGGCGGGATCCATGATGATGCCGAAGTTCTCCTGGGTCTTCACGCGGGCGTTGGGATCGTAGTTCGGGTTTTTCACACGGTGGGGAGGAAGGCCCAACGGGAAACCGAAACGCTTCACGTTGCCATCATGCACATAGTTGTTGCCCCACTGGTCGGAGTTGGTGAACATCGATACGGTCTCGATGCCGTTGGCGAGGTTGTTGAAGTCGGTCTCTGTCAGACGGGTGTCGAGGCTGACGAACCAAGGTCCCATCACGAGCTGCATGCCCGATCCGGAGGTGAAACCGCCCCAAGGTCCTTTCTGCTTGTCATTTGTCGAGAAGTCGATCTCGAAGAGGGTCTCTTTGTTGAACTCGTGCGCCTCGTCAGCATAGAAGGCAGCCTTGTAAGTGTCATAGTCGAGAAGCTGCGCGCCAGAGTTGTTGATGATGTCCTCGAGCACGGGGATAGCCTCCTGCGGACGGCGCGCCTGCATCAGCACTTTGGCGAGAAGTCCCTTGGCCGCCCACTCGGTGACACGCACCTTGTCGCTGTTGTGGCCTTTAAGACATGTGATGGCCTCGTTGAGAGTGTCGATGGTGAACTGCCATGTCTCGGCGGCGCTGTTGCGCTGGGGCATCATCTCGCTCATCGAGGTCGGCACGCCGTCGATGATCGGGAAGCCCTTGGCATCGGCTTTGGACTCCAGCTCGAAGTAGATCTGCGAGTGCCAGTAAGCCAGCGCGCGGAAGAAGAGGGCCTGGCCTTTCATGTAGCTGAGCTGCGACAGCTCACTTTCAGCGGCATTGGGCTCATATTTCTCGCATGCGTCGATCGCTGTATTGGCGAACTGGATCCACTGCATGATGTTGCCGTAGATCTTCGTGTTGTAGTAGTTGTCGGTCGACACGTTGTTGATCAGGAAGTCGGAACGGTCGTCATAGTTGCCGAAGCAGTCCAGGTTGTGGTCCATCAGATACATGAACTTGGGAAACCACATGTAGCCGTAGAGTCCGAGCTGGTGACTGCCGGCGTAGGCCGAGTTCAGCAGCAGGTCGACGTGCGTCATGTTGGTCGGGAAGTTGTCGGGCGATACGGACGACTCATCGGTCACCTCCAGATAGTCCGAGCAACTTACCAGCGCGGGGGTCAGTGCGGCCGCGGCCAGTATATAACCAAATATCTTTTTCATTTTGATTCGAGTCTTTGTTGTTTGTTCTTTCTTTTCACGCCTGAATTATTTGAACTCGAGGTCAAGACCGAACGAGAAGAGGCGCGAGGGGATGTAACGGTTGAATGTGTCCACACCGCGGGCGGTCATCGATGTGCCTGATCCGGCGGAAGTCGATGTGCCGGCGATCTCTGGATCGATGCCCGAATATTTCGTGATAGTGAAGAGGTTGGACGCCGAGAAGTAGACGCGCACACGCTCCATGCTTGCCTTGCGGGTGATATTCTGAGGCAGGGTGTAGCCGAAGACGAGGCTCTTCAGTTTGAAGTAGTCGCCCTTTTCTGTCCAGAATGAGGAGACGGTCGAAAAGTTTTCCGATGCGTCGCCCATCCAGGCACCGTCCTCGAAAAATCCGCAGCGGGGCTGGTCGGTCAGACCGTTCTCGCCGAAGAAGGAGTTCTTGTAGATGTCCATGGTGGTGTTGCCGTCGTCGCCGAAGCGCTGGGTGTACATCTTCACCTGGTTGTAGATGTCGAAACCGGCGGCACCCTGGAACTGGAGCGCGAGGTCGAAGCCTCTCCAGGTGGCGTTGATGTTGAGACCGTAGGTCATCTTGGGCCAGGGATTGCCGATGAAGTCCTGACAGTCGGCGTTGACATATCCCTGGTGTTCGCCTGTCTCGCGGTTGACATCGCTGAAGATGAGGTCGCCCACTCCGGTCTTCTCTTTCCAGTACCAGGGCTGCCCTGCGGCCTGGGCGCGTGCGTTATATTCGTCCACCTGCTCCTGGCTCTGGAAGATACCTATGCATTTGTAGCCCCAGAGTTCGGCGATCGAGTGTCCCTCCTGCGTGCGGTTGATGCCGTCGGCCGAGGTGATCGGCGCGTTGTTCTCGCCGAGTGACTGGATCTCGTTGTGGTTCCACGATGCGTTGAAGCCTACACCATAGGTGAAGTCCGATACGGTCTGACGCCAGTTGATCGCGATCTCGTGACCGGTGTTGAGCACCTTTCCGATGTTGATCGGCATGTAGGTCACCGCATCCTCGGGATAGAAGTTGATACCCGATCCGAGAGGCACTACCTGGTTGTAGAGCATGTCGCGGGTCTGACGGTTGTAGTAGTCGTAAGAGAAGGTCAGCTGGTTGTTGAAGAAGCCGAGGTCGATACCGAAGTCGCCCTGATGCACTTCCTCCCACTTGATGTCGGGATTGGGCACCTTGAATACGCCCCAGCCCGAAACCTCGTTGTTGCCGCCGAAGTTGTAGAGGATCTGGTCGCCGATGAACGAGCGGGCATAGAGGAACTGCGCGATACCGTCGTTACCGAGGATACCGTAGCTGCCGCGCACTTTCAGGTCGGTGAGCCAGGGTAGGTTCTCTTTGATGAATTTCTCTTCCGAAGCGCGCCACATCACGTTGACGGAGGGGAAGTTACCCCAGCGGTTCTTCTCGCCGAAGCGGTCGGAACCGTCGCGGCG
Source organism: uncultured Porphyromonadaceae bacterium (assembly GCA_905193995.1). Classification (GTDB taxonomy): domain Bacteria; phylum Bacteroidota; class Bacteroidia; order Bacteroidales; family Muribaculaceae; genus CAG-873. The sequence goes on from CAJJQT010000109.1 coordinate 3,167, forward strand.
GAAGTTGGCGGTCAGGAAGTAGCGGCCGTCGTAGTTGAAGTTGACGCGTCCGAAGAATGAGAGTGAACGGCCTATGCCGGGGAAGTCCTTGGCCTCTTTTGCGGTGTTGCTCGAAAGGTTGATCGACCATGCCATGTCGGTCGGGAAGTCGATGGCGCGGATATAGTTGCCGTAGGCGTCATATTTGTTGCCTTCGACACCGGCCATGACGCGCAGGTTCCACACATCTTTCCATGTCTTTTCGAATGTCAGGGTGGCGTTGCCGGTCAGCTCGGTCGATGTGCCGGCCATCGATTCCATCCATGCCGGTTCGGAAACCGAACGGAAGTTGAATGCCTCGGAGAATACGCGGCTGTCGTATGCGCCTCCCTTGTATGCGCCGTTGAGTCGGAGCACGAGCACGTCGGGTATGAAGCTTACGTTGACATAACCGAGGAAGTTGGCGCCGTAGTCTTTGCCGCGTTTGTGATAGGTGAGCTCGTTACCGTAGAGGTTCGGGCCGTTGATGTAGCTCGGGGCGAGAGAGTAGTTGCCGTCTTCGTCGAGGGGAGCCCAGGTCGGGACAGTACGGAACGGGATGGCGTTCGTATAGATCGTGCCGACGCGTGTCGGGTTGGTCTTCTGCACGCTGCCGTAGGATGATGTTCCCACCGAGAGATAGCGGTTGATATTGTAGTCTACGTTGACACGCAGCGACCAGCGGTCGGCGCTTGAGTCAAGGTAGGTTCCTTTCTCTTTGTAGTAGCCGCCCGACACGTAGTATTTGATCTTGTCGCTGCCGCCGGAGAGCGCGAGCATGTACTCCTGCTCCTGGCCGGTGTCGTACATTGTGTCCATCCAGTCGTTGTCGGGAAGTTCGCTTGCCGATGTCACGCCCTCGTAGGCGAGAATGTCTACGCCGGTGTAGGCCTTGGCCTGTATGAACTGGTCACGGTTCATCAGCTTGATGTCGGTGTCGACCTTGCGGAAACCGTAACGTGCGGTGAGCGTGAGCGACGGATTGCCGGCCTTGCCTCGCTTGGTGGTCACGAGGATGACGCCTCCGGCTGCCTCGGCTCCGTAGATGGCGCATGAACCTGCGTCTTTGAGAACCTCGATGCTCTCGACGTCACGCATGTTGAAGTTGAAGCCCGTGCCCTGTTTCACTCCGTCGACTATGTAGAGCGGAGGCATACCGTTGATCGAACCCGCGCCGCGGATCAGAATGTCGGGAGCTTCGCCGGGTGAGCCTGTCGATTTGGTCACTGACACACCGGCCGACATGCCGGAAAGTGCGTCTGCAACGGAGTTGACCGAGAAGTCACGGATCTGATCGCCTTTCACGGACGAAATGGAGCCTGTGACCTCGCTACGTTTCTGGACGCCGTAACCGACAACCACCACGTCGTCGAGCGATGTCGCGTCGGGCGAGAGCGTAAAGTTATAGACGTCTTTGTTGGCGGTGATCTTCTCGGATGCCGGACGGTAGCCGAGATATGTCACCTGAAGGGTCTTGCCCACCGGTACGGTCAGCTCGAAGCGGCCGTCAAGGTCGGTGGCAATACCGATTGTGGAGCCCGACACCTGTACGGTCGCGCCGATCAGCGGCTCGCCTTCATTGTCGAGGACCAGTCCCGATACCTTCTTGTCGGCCGACATGGCGCCGATCAGCATCGCCGAGAGAAGGAACAGTTTGAAAATCCAGTGTTTCATGTCGAATCAATCAGTTAGGTGCAGAATAAGGATTGTTTTGTTTTTGGTTTGTCCGAGAAGCGAGGTGATGCGATGGAGAGTGTGTCCGGAAAGTTCGACAGCGTATCCCCGGCTCTTTGCGGGGATGCGCTGTCGGTCTCAGTTTTGATTGTCTTACATTACTTTACTACTTTCACTGTCTTTACAGTGCCGTCGGCCTTGACGTCCTGACGGATGTAGAGACCCTGTGCGGGCTCTGTGATCTGACGGCCCTGGAGATCGAAGTAGACGCTGCTGACAGTCTGTGCGTCAACTGCTACTGTCTCTACCGGAGTGGCGATTCCGAATGCCTCGGCAGTGGGAGCCGCGTAGCCGCCCCATGCATCACACATGCTGTGATATGCAGCAGGATCAAGTCCTTCGAACGGACACTGGTCGGCCGGAGTCACATCACCGTAAAAGAATTCTTTAGAAGTCTTTGTGCCTGTGTAGGGAGCGCATGCGAAGGGGAACGAATCAGTCTGGGGAGCTGCGACGCCGTCCCACCATTCGGCACCCGGGTTGTCGACGCTCCAGCCGAAACCGAAGATGTTGGAGTTCCAGCTTACTACCGCGCCGGGCTGAAGAGCCTCGTAGTCGGTAAAATCAGAGTTGGGGCCCATGCCTGCGTCGGCGTAACGGCTCACGTGCTGCTGATAGAAGTTGACTGTCATGCCGTAGATGTTGTCCTTGATGTGCATCAGACGGCCGTCGATGTTCATCTTGCCTTCCGTACCCTCGGGTGCGCTGGTCATGAAGAGGTCATATGCCACGCCGCGGCCGAGAACCGCCGGATTGCGCGAAGGATTCTTGAGCGCGTCGGCAAGAGGAGTGCCTGTAACGTCGATCGCGAAGACGATGGTCTCGTCGATCTCCCAGTCGTTGGCCTCTGCGAAGGCGCCTTTCTCAAGATCGTACTTCACGATGTAATTGCCATTTTCATCTTTGGGATTGCCGTAGGTGAAATCCTGTGCCTGTGCGTTCAATGCGGTTGCTGCGAGGGCTGCAAGCGCGAGATAGTTGAGTTTTCTCATGTTTGTTAATTTTTAGTTATTATTAATTGGAAAATTTGTTATTGTCTGTATTGCGCTTCTTGTGTCGGTTTCTGTTCCGTTTAATAATAATTGGCTCCGGAACGCGTTGAGTTTTTGTGAATCATATCATCGGGACAAACCGTATGTTCAACCGGTACTTACCGCAGTTATGATTTCGGTGGCAAAATTAGTCACACTTTCCCCCGTGCGGGCACAGTTAAATGAGAATATAGTATCATCAAATACCCCCCCCCATTTTAAATAGTTGATAATCAGCCTTGTATTAATAAAATATTTTCATATTATATAATCGTTGTAATTCGCACCGTTTAACACGTAGATAACCCCTCGAGTTATGATTACATACTATATTTTTACATATTTTTATTTTTTGTAAATACTTACTAAGATGTGATTTAACCAAAATATAACCGTTATTTTACCTATATTTGGATTACACATCGCCCGTATTGAGTTGCAAAACGATTATTTTTGCATTATCATACCTCAGAAACTTTTAGTGAATTACAAAAAATGAAAAAAATCATTTGCAATATCGCGCTCGCCGCCACAGCCTTTTCAGTGACGCCGGCTCTGGCGCAATGTCTCTCTTTTCCCTCTGACGAACTTAAACGCGGATATTACGACCGACCTTATTTGCGTTATGAGGCTGAACCTGACATGTGTCTCACGGCCGCCGGTGAATTTCTCTATCCTCCCATACCATATTCCCAGGTGCCGCTTCAAGCGGAGGCTTCCCGACAGTGCGCGCTATCTCTTCTCAAGGATGGCGATTTTGTGGAATGGCGCTGCGAACGTGAAGCCGACGGGCTTTCTCTCCGTTTCTCTCTTCCGGACTCTTCCGACGGCTCCGGACTCAAAGGCACTCTTGCCCTGTATGCAGGCTCGGAGAAACTCGCCGACATAACGATTGATTCTTTCTGGGCGTGGCAATACACGGCTGTAGCCAACACCACCGACAAATATCCCGACAATATT
>CAJJQT010000110.1 GCA_905193995.1 uncultured Porphyromonadaceae bacterium
CCAGACCTGATGCCATTATATAACTTTAAGTCGAAGATAACCTTACCATGTGCGCAAGCATTGCGTAGCTCTCTTATGGCTGAAAGATAACTCTTGAAAGTTCCCGTGGCCGGTTCACCGAATCGGTTGCTTATAAGTTTCTTATCTTTATCCCACACGAGGTTGTCAAAAAGAGTTTCGATATTGCCAAGTGTCATATACTCCATTGTTTTCCAGGCAGGGGCGAACGGACCAAGGTATTTTTTGTGATGTCTCTTAATCACATCGTTCTTTAATATGGAATTGTAGGCTACATTCGGGAAGTCCGTTATAAATTTTGAAGTTACTACATTGGAATCAACAAACCACATTGGATTATTGATATATTTATAGGATAATTCATATATCAAGGCAGTTCGTACAGCGACTTCGATTCTTGACAGGTATTTATTTAATATATTTCGAAGATCAAAATCGAAATAGTATAATGCGACTACATATTCAATTTTAGTCCCGGGACGCACATCATGGTACCGTCTTTTATCGAGTAGAGGAAAAGTCTTTTCAAAAGGGTAAAGGTAAAATCCAAGACGGTAATACCCGATATCTGAAAGATACTCTTTCGCTTTAGTGTCATTAGATATTTCAACTCCATGCAGACGGAGCTCATCTATTTGTTCGTCAAGCGATTTTACTTTTTTCGTATATGGAATTTTTAATTGTGGCATTATTTTTGGAGAAATAATATATAATGATCAATTCTGTAATTACAAGGATAATGGGTATCAGAGGATTTCGAGGAGGAAGGTGAAGGCGCAGCCGGGCTGGGAGAGGGGGAGACAGCCGGAGGTCAGGCGGCCGTCGGCGGTGGTGTAGGCGCAGGTGGCTGTGATGTCGCCGCGCGCGGCGGTGAAGCGGGCTTCGGAGGCGGTGTGGGGCTCGAGGGCGATGGCGATGAATCCCATTGTGTAGCGGAAGTTTATTTCGACCACGGGGTCGACGGTGCCGTCGGCGGCGACGAGCATGTCGATGCCGAGGGAACCTGCGTAACGGTCGCCGATGACGCTGCGGAGCGCGTCGGGCAGGGCGACGCGGATGGCCTGGAGGCGATCGGCTCCGGCCAGGGCGGCGATTCGGCTTTCGAGTACCGGTTGAGGCGCGACGGTGTTCGCGCGGTAGTCGCCGCAGCCGTCGGTCTCGAACAGGGAGTAACCGGCGAAGTCGCAGCCGTCGGGACCGTAGTTCCACAGCATGGCGAAGTCGCAGATGCGGTCGGCGGCGCGCTCGACCATCACGGAGCCTTGCTTGCGGATGACTCCGGCAGCACGGACGGCGGCGGAGTCGGCGCGGTCGGGCGTAGTGAAACTGATGCCGCGGCCGCTCGACGACCATGGCGCTTTGACGACGTAGGGACCCTGCCGCAGCAGGGTGGTGAGCTGTGCAGGGTCGCTGACTTCGACGGCAGCCGGCCACACTTCGAACGGCAGCTTTTCGGCCAAAAGGCGAGCGACCGTTGCAGCCGTGCGACGGTGCGACAGCTCGCGGATGTCGGCGAGTTGCCGATCGTCAGGCATGGCGTCGGCCGGAAATCCGCGCTGTGCGAGGCTGCGGCGCGCGGCGGCCGACCAGCCCCATGGCACGGGCTCGGTGTCGGCGGTGCGGTGGTCCCAGGGGCGTGCGGGCAGACCGAAGTCGGAGGTGATACGGTCGAACCAGCGGGTGTTGACGCCGTCGCAGATGAAGCAGTCGCCTTCGCGGCAGAGCCACATAGGCAGCAGCTCGCCGGCGCGGCGCAGGGCCACGGCTGCCGGCGGGGGAGTGAAAGCCGCGACGTTGCGTGCCAGCGCTATGTCGTTCTCGGGATTGAACAGGAAGGCGCGTCTCATGGGAACAGTCGCTGCATGATCAGTACGTCCTCGTAGGTCTGTCCGCGGCGGATGAACGAGCGCAGGCGTCCGGCAGGGCGGAATCCGCGTCCGGCAAAGAGGCGTCGCGAGGCTTCGTTGCCGACGGCGCAAGTGGCCCAGAGCTGGTGTAACCCGAGACGTCGGGATGTGTATTCGGCAACGGCTTCGACGGCGGCCGAGGCCAGTCCGCGGCCGCGGCAGGGCGCGGCGATGTAGATGCCGGTGCCGGCGCGGCGATCATTGACACTGAGGCTGTAGAGGTCGACGCATCCAACGGTATCGCCCGAGGCGCGGTCGACGATCATCAGGCGCAACTGGCCGTCGGCCCAGATATCGGCGCGGTAGTTCATCACGTAGTCGGTGATATTCTGGAGCGAAAGGGGCGCGTCGAACACGGTCGGGCGGTCGTTTTCCCACTCATAGAGCCGCTGAACGTCATCGGGTTCGACGGCGCGTAGTATTATTCGGTCGTTTTCTATCATGTGTCGAATGGACGGCGGTCCACGATGGATCGGCCCAGCGTGAGCTCGTCGGTATATTCAAGTTCGTTGCCCACGGCTACACCCCTGGCGAGGCGCGACACTTCGGGCTTGTGTTCAAGTTCTTTCAGTCGGCGGTTGATATAGAAGCCGGTTGTGTCGCCCTCCATGGTAGGACTCAGAGCGAGGATGATCTCGCGTATGCCGCCGTCGGCCGCGCGGTCGAGCAGCGACTGGATCTCGATGTCGGCGGGTCCGATGCCGTCGATGGGCGATATCAGACCCCCCAGCACGTGGTAGAGACCCTTGAAGCTGCCTGTGCGCTCGATGCATACCACATCCTTGACGTTCTCGACCACACAGACTGTCGAGCGGTCGCGGCCCGTGTCGGCGCAGATGGCGCAGGTCTCGGTCTCGCTGATGTTGTGGCAGACGCTGCAGTATGTGATGCCGCGGCGCAGATCGATAATCGACTGCCCCAGGGCTATAGCTTCGGCCGGGTCGCGCCTGAGCATGTACAGCGCCCGGCGCAGGGCCGTCTTGCGGCCGACACCCGGAAGGCGCGACAGCTCGGTGACGGCCTTTTCGAGCAATGATGATGAGAATTCCTGATTCATTTTTGTCGTCGGAAACGGACAGTTGCCTGCCAGTATGGGAATTGGAGGTTGAGGAGATCGTCGCTGAATGCTGCACCGCAGCCATACTCGGCCGGGAGGGCCACGCCCGAGGGCTGGATCCATTCCAGGTCGAAGATCCCCGGGAAAGTGGCCGGGGCGAGCCGCCCCTTCAGGCGAAGCTGCGGCCAGTCTTCGGCAGAGTCCCTGGCGCCGCCGAGGTAGACGATATCGTAGCCGCCCGCACCGTCGGCGACGGTCGCGAGAACGTAGCGGCCTCCGACAATGGTGCGCTCGGGCCTGGTGACATGGTCGTAGTAGATCCAGATGCCTTCGCACGGATCTTCTGACCGGCTGAGATACGCCGCGAGGGAGTCGGTGTCGGCGAACGCGCTCATGATGGGTGCTTCGGCGCTTTCGGCGGTGACGAACGAGCCGATGAGGCCCGTGCCGCTCTCGGCCACAAGCATGACGCGGGGCGTCCCGCCGTCCGATATGTCAATCGGAAGACTTACGGTCGGCGATGTGACTCCGGCCGAGAACAGAGCGCCACCCTCGCCCGAACTGATGCGGAATGAGAATCCTCCGGTGAACGGGTCGTCGTAAAGGCGGTGGCGGGTGCGTGCGGTGCGGCTGCGGAGTCCGCCTTCAGCCGCGCCGGTCTCGCACACTGTATAGCTGTCCCACTCGTCGTCGCGGCTGTCGCGGTCGAAGGTGAAGCGCACATAGTCGTATGTGGCGGAGTCGGTGACGTTCCAGCGGAGTTCGGCCGCAGGGCGCCGCGTGTCGGGAAGCGAGATGCGGTAGTGTAGCTTAAGAGTCGCGGGTCTGCGGGCAAATACGGTGTCGGCCACGACGGTATCTGCCGCGGATGCGCCGAGCACGGCGCATAGTGATATGACGATTGCCGCGAGTCTCATAATCCGGTCAGGAGAGCCACTCGGGCAGCAAATTCGTCGGGCGGCAGGTCGTAGGGCAGATAGTGGAGTGTATGGCCGCGGCGCTCCATGCCGCGGAACCAGGTCATCTGGCGTTTGGCGAACTGATGTATGGCCGTCTCGAGCCCAGCGACCATCGAAGCGTAGTCGCGTCGGCCGATAACGTATTCGGTGATGAACTTGTATTCGAGGCCATAATATATAAGGTCATCGGGGGCGATGCATGAGGCGCCGGACCTCGTCGACCATGCCGGCGTCGAGCCGCCGATGCAGCCGCTCGGTGATGCGCCGGCGGCGGTCGTCGCGCGGAATGTCGACGCAGACGGTGACGGCGCCTTCGACCGGGTGTGGTGTCGTGTGGGCGGCTTGATCGGGGTGACGCTCATAGTAGTCGGCTATCTCTATGGCCCGTACGGCTCGCTTGACGGTGTCGATGTCGGTTCGGTTGTGGAGCGATTTTTTTGCGGCCAGGATTTCGGCGAGCTCGTCGAGACTCTTGCCTGCGAGCGAGGCGCGCAGCGCAGGGTCAGGCGGCACTTCGGGCAGCCGCAGCCCGTTGAGCAGCGCTTCGACGTACATGCCTGTGCCGCCGACCACCATCGGCAGCCGTCTGCGCGAGCGGATGCCGTCGATGGCGAAGTTGGCGTCGCGCAGGTACTCGTAGAGATTGTATTTGTGACCGGCCGGGACGGTGTCGATCATATGTACCGGCACGTCGCCGTACTCTTCGATGTCCTTGCCGGTGCCGATGTCCATGCCGGAGTAGACCTGGCGCGAGTCGGCACTGACAATCTCGGCGCCGAGACGTCTGGCGGCGGCCACGGCCAGTGCGGTCTTACCGCTGGCCGTGGGGCCGGTGATCACTAACAGCGTGCAGGCGCTCATCTGTTGTTCTGTCCTGTGATTCGCTGCCACAGGCGGCGGGTGCGGAAGAACGGGCGGTCTTCGTTGTTATTAGCGACTCCGAACCAGTTGAGGTCGGTGTAGTCTACGTCCCAGTCTTTGAAATCACGCAGGCGGAATGTGGGACGGTAGCGGCGGATGGGATAGCGGCGCTTGCCGTCGGGGGTGTAAGTCTTCCATGCCATGGTGATGGTGAAGATGCGGTAGATCTCGTTGGCGAGTTCGGCGGTGAGCGACGACTGCTTCATAAGGCGGTCGACCATGTCGAGGGTCATCCAGTTGCCGTGGAGGCGTCCGGTGGGCGCGTCGCTGCAGCTGCCGGGAACGAAGGCGGCGTAATGGATGATGTCGGTGGTCATGTTGTGGCTCTTGTTGACGTAAAGATAGCGGAGCGAGGCGCCGTCGATGTCGGCTGTGTCCTTCCATAGGCGCTGTGCGTCGGCCGGAGTGACAAATTCGTTCGGATTCACTTCGGCCGTGGCGGGAGTGTCCCATCGGCCGTCGGTATGCTCCTCGAGCAGCACGCAGTCACCGGCCAGTACCAGAAAGCGGACAATGGAGCTGCGCGCGCTCTCGCCCTGAATCATCGGACCGATCATCAGTGACATATTGGTATAGCGCATGAGCATGAACACTATGAGCATGCCCAGCACCACCATGGGCATGATGCGGAAGAAGAACAGATCGGGGCTGTTGAAGTTGACGTTGATGTAGTACACGAAGTAATACCACCACTGTACGGCCCCGATGGCGGCCGAAACGACGAGAATGAACATGAGCTGGTACCGGGCCTCATTCTCGTAGATGCTCGAGACGACGGAGTTGCCGGGAATGTAGCCGTTGCGGGCCCGGCAACTGCGGCAGAATCGGCTGCGGTAGTTCATGGCCAGTTCCCATGCGGCCACGAGTGTCATGACGGGCATCAGTACAAGGGTCGTGATATACGGAATGTCGCGGTTGGACTTCGACCAGTCGATCAGCCCGTCGAGCAGCAGTTTTGAGTTCAATATGTTGATAGTCTCCATGACCAGTGCGGAAATGAAGAGCACGAGCATGCCGTAGCGCAGGATCATCACGCACCGCGGCGTCGAGCCGTATGATATGCGGCGCGAGGCTACCAGCAGGGCGTACGAAAGCAGAGCGACCGGCATCGGCAGCCATGTCTTGTTGAAGACAAAGGCCAGCAGATAGACAGCGATGAAAGATGCCATGACGGCTGTCCAGTAGTACCAGAGCGAGAACAGCGTCCGGCGGGTGGCTTTTTCGTCAGTATGCGGCATGGTGTTCAGAGCGTTTTATTGAGCCAGTCGAGCATCTTCAGGTATACTGTCGCGCGGGCGTTGCCGCCGTAGATCGAATGGTTCTTGTTGGGGAAAAGAAGCATGTCGCAGAAGCGTCCGTTCAGTTCGAGCTGCGACACGAATTCGATGGAGTTGGCCGGATGCACATTGTCGTCGGCGGTACCGTACATGATCAGCAGGGGGCACTGCAGGTCGCGGGTGCGGCGCACGGGAGCAGATGCGTTGTAGCCGGCATCGTTCTGGCCCGGTGTGAGCATGTAGCGCTCGGCGTATACGGTGTCGCCGTGCAGGGCGCCGTTGAGATTTTTGTGGGGAACGAAAAAGTCGTTCGCGTACCTGCTTTTATCGGCGGGAATGAGGAACGCGAAGCCGCGTTCGTTGCCCGAAAGAGTGCCCTTGATGAGTCCGAGCTGTTCGGGCGTGCCGTACTTTCCGCCGCCCGTGACGTACAGCGCGCCCTCGTCGCAGAGGGAGTCGAGCAGGGCGAGAAGATTCTTTTTTTCCTTGTGGGAAATTTTTAAAAATTTAGCGATTTCGGTAAAAGTTTTTCCCGAAAGGGTGCCGTTTTCGAAATATTCGATCAGTGATTCTTTTGCGCTCAAAGGGAGCCTCCAAAATGTATTTTATGTAAGAATGCTGGAAAAAGGGGCGCCGCCGAGCGGGCAAACAATAGCGGGGGAGCAAACAATAAAAAAGGCGGCTTTCCCTTGAAAAGCCGCCGATTTAAGATTCCCGTTTATGCCCAGATGGATTCGAGCTGCAAGATGTAAAAGCAGATGGAGA
>CAJJQT010000111.1 GCA_905193995.1 uncultured Porphyromonadaceae bacterium
TAGAGCCACTCAGAGGTCTGGGCGCGACACCCTCCCCCGTCTGGATCACTCCGGTGGCGGGAGCCGTCATGACATGCGCGATCATTGCGGTAAATATCATTTCCGTAGGGAAAAGGGTCAGAAAATCGTTTTAACAATTGTTAATTAACATTGTTAAAGATTAATCCTTTTCCTTTAATGTCCGTATAATTGCCTATTTTTGTAACTGATTTGCAAATAGTCAACGGCGGAATGCCATGAAAACTCGCGGATCTTCAAAAGCCAGGGGACATGATTCATATCCCGGAAGCATGACTGTTAAATCTCCTTATCCGTTCCGCATGGCCGCCCTGACGAAGCAGACCACTAATGCCAATAGCATCTACATCAACAGGTTAACCCAAACTATGAAAACAATCATACCCCAGAGGACTCATAGTCCCGCGGTCGGCTGCGGCCTTACGCCACGGTCGGTTTTGACGTGTAATGAAGATGCGTGGACGCGAGAAACAAAATAATACTAAATAAACCCAATGTAAAACTAAATCACATTCTTGCATGAAGAACTTATGTTTTCATCTGAACAGGAAACTATGGGTGACAATGGCCATGCTGTTGACACTTGCGTTTCCCTCGCTGGCTCAGAAGATCACTGTCACCGGACACGTGGCCGACGAGCTGGGAGAAGATCTGATTGGTGCCACCATCATGGAAAAGGGCACCTCCAACGGCACATCTGCCGACATTGACGGTAATTTCACGATCAACGTGCCCGCCAATGCAACTCTCGTGGTGAGCTACGTAGGTTACGATCCGATGGATGTGCCTGTCAACGGACAGACCCACCTCAACATCGTAATGAAACAGAACGCCACTCTGCTGGCCGAGACAGTCGTTATCGGTTACGGTTCTGTAAAGAAGTCTGACGCTACAGGTTCCGTGGCTATCGTGACTCCCGACGACATCGACGCCGGTATCTCTACTTCCGCCCAGGACCTTCTCGTCGGCGCAAGCCCCGGTGTGGTCGTGACTACCTCAGGTGGTGACCCTACAGGTAACGCCAACATCCGTATCCGCGGTGGTTCCTCGCTTTCAGCTTCGAACAATCCTCTGATCGTCATCGACGGTGTGCCTCAGACAAACCAGAGCAACGCCGGCGGCACAAACGCCCTTACGATGATCAATCCCCAGAACATCGAGTCAATGACTATCCTCAAGGATGCTTCCGCAACCGCCATCTACGGTTCGCGTGCATCAAACGGTGTCATCATCATCACCACGAAGAAAGGTAAGAAAGGCCGTCCCCAGGTCAACTTCGCAGCCAACTTCCACGTGAACACTCCGCGCAACACACTTGACATGATGAACGGCTCGCAGATAGCCGACATCTACAGCAAGTACGGCACAGACGGTGCAAACCAGCAGATCGAGAACCTCAAGTTCAAGAATGAGGCAGGCGAAATGCAATCTTATAACACCGATTGGCAGAAAGAAGTTCTCCGCACTTCATTCTCTCACGACTACTCTCTGAGTGTCGGCGGTTCGGCAGGCGTTCTTCCATATCGTGTAAATGCCTCCTATACCGACAACCAGGGTATCCTCAAGACTTCCGGAATGCAGCGTACGACAGTAGGATTTTCTCTGACTCCGAAATTCTTCAACGACGCTCTTTCGATCACAGCCAATGCAAGCGGTTCTTATATCCGCAGCCAGCAGGCTCAGGGCGGTATCGGCAGCGCCATCGGCATGTGTCCGCTCTATCCCGTGAAATATGACTATCCCACAGCCGGCGACACCGGTATGACCATGTTCAACGGCTATTACAACATAACCACCGCCACCGGCGCTCCCGAGACCAACGCAAGCCAGAACCCCGTTCAGGAACTTATGGACGCCACGGCAATCGGCAAGACTCTTTCAAGTGTCGGCAACCTTCAGATAGACTACGCCCTCTACTGGGTGCCTGAACTTCACTTCAACCTCAACCTCGGTTATCAGGTTTCGAAGAACTGGTCACACACCGACATCGCACAGAACTCGATCCAGGCATGGCGCGGCAACTACAACGACGGTGCAGGTACAAACTACAACTGGTACGAGCTCCAGCGCAACACGCTGCTCGACTTCTATATCAACTACAAGAAGTATTTCGAGGCAGCCAAGTCCGATCTTGACGTGACCGTCGGTTACGACTGGCAGCGTTTCGACTACCATGGCCGCAGCCAGACCACAATCAGCACTCTCGGCTTCGACAACACCTGGACTTCGATCTATAACAACGGCGGCTACACACTCTCTCTCGATCCTTCGACTGAAAGCCACATCGGCAAAACTTATGCCAACGCTCCCGAGTCAACATGGGCACAGATCAACCAGCTTGTATCATTCTTCGGACGTATCAACTACATCTTCGACGACACTTATCTGCTGACTTTCACTCTCCGTGGTGACGGTTCTTCACGCTTCTCGAAAGACAACCGCTGGGGTATCTTCCCCGCTGTGGCTCTCGGCTGGAAGATCAACAACATGAAGTTCCTCGAACCCGCCCAGGGCTGGCTCAACGATCTCAAGCTCCGTCTCGGATGGGGTCAGACAGGTCAGCAGGAGATGGACGATTACTTCCCCTACATCTCGAAGTACACACTCTCTTATCAGAACGGATTCAAGTATCTCAACCCCGACGGCTCGGGCGTATGGATCAACCCGCTCTATCCTTCCGCCTACAATCCCGATCTGAAATGGGAAACCACTACTACATGGAACGTCGGTATCGACATGGGCGTGCTCAACAACCGCATCACCCTCGCTCTTGACTGGTATCTCCGCAAGACAACCGACCTTCTCTCTTTCGTGCCCACTGGCGCCATGAACACCGCCAACATGATGTGGAACAACATCGGTTCGATGCGCAACATCGGTATCGAGGCCACTATCGGCGCGAAACCTGTCATCACCGATGACTTCACATGGAACACTTCGTTCAACGTGGCATGGAACAAGAACAAGATCACCGAGCTCCAGGGCGGCACCACGACAGTGGCCATCTCTACTGGCGGTACAGGTTCTTACGACATCGCTTACCACATCGTAGGCCAGCCTGCATACACTTTCATGGTTTACGAGCAGGTTTACGATGACAACGGCGATCCCATCGAGAACCAGTACGTAGACCAGAACGGTGACGGCGTGATCAACGAAAGCGACAAGATCATGTATCACTCACGCGATCCCAAAGTCACCATGACCTGGAACAACAACTTCCAGTGGAAGAACTGGGATCTCGGCATCTCGCTCCGCGCTTCGCTCGGCAACTACGTCTACAACAAGCTCGGATATGACAACAGCCGTATTTACAATGTGGCAGCCGCACAGTATCAGCTCGGCAACCTTCTCGCCGATCGTCCTCTCTTCGAGAACGCGGCAAGCGGTACGCTCCTCCCCCTCTCGAGCTACTTTGTGGAGAATGCGTCGTTCCTCCGCTGCGACAACATCACACTCGGCTATACATTCCGCAACATCGCCGGAAGCGACTTTACTCTCCGTCTCTTCGGCGCGGTTCAGAACCCATTCGTAATCACCAAGTTCACAGGTCTCGATCCTGAGGAGTTCAGCGGTCTGCAGAGCAGCCCCTATCCCCGTCCGATCACGACCACACTCGGTCTGGTGGCTACCTTCTAATCTTTTCATCTAATCAAAGAATAGAAATTCCAATATGAAAACATTCAATAAAATATTCATTTCATTGGGAGTCGCAGCCTCTGCAATCGGGTTCTCTTCGTGCGTAAACGACCTGGACCTCTCGCCGATCGACCCCTCCCAGAAAACCGATGTCAGCAAGGACATGGACGCCGTGTTCTCCGACATTTATCTTCAATTCGCAACCTTCGGTGCCAACGGCAGCTCTCCCGTCATGGACTTCGACGGAGGTATGGCCGCTTTCCAGCGTGCGATATTCACTGCCGAGGAAATGCCGACAGACGAGGCCTGCTGGCTCTGGGACCCCGAGAAATTCGGACAGCTCAATTATGGATTCGTGACTCCCGATCTCCCCTGCGTGTTCGGATTCTACTCACGTCTGATCATCAACATCACCCTCTGCAACGACTTCATCCGTAACGTACAGAACGGCACATTCACCGACAGCAACACTGAGCGCGCACAGATGTATCTGCTTCAGGCCCGCACCCTCCGCGCCGCATGCTATTTCTACATGATGTCGTTCTATGAGAATCCTCCTTATGCAGACGAAACGACACCTGTAGGCGCTCAGCCCACACAGCCGGGACGTGCCGAAGTCTACCGTCTTGTCACTGCGGATCTCGAGGATGTAGTGGCAACTTACAAAGCTCTTCCGAGCGACAAATGGAGAATTCCCTTCTATGGTTTCGTTGGTCTTGACGCGGCAGAGGCTATTCTCGCCAAGATCTATCTCAACGGCGAGGTATTCTCCGGCACTGCCGACTACGCCAAGTGCTACGAGCACTCCAAGGCTGTCATCGACCGTCGCGGAAACGGTGGTAAATATGGAACAGGTCTTGCTCCGACTTACGCTTCTCTGTTCGGCTGCAACAACCAGAAATACGTTCTCGGCTATGGCGGCGACGTCAACGAGATCCTCTGGACCATCCCCGCTTCCAAATATTTTGACAATGCCACCGGCGAGATCGTGGAGAACCTTACCGCATGGTCAGGATCAACTTTCATGATCGCCGCATGGAACGGCTCGAACGGTGCCGAGACTACTGTGCCATACCCCACGATGGACGCTGCATATAAGGATGCCAAAGGCGAGGCGCTGCTCTTCACCGACGGCGACGGTGTACGCCGTATCTACGCATATTGCTCTACTCAGGCTGAATATGACGAAATGAAAAAGGCTTATAACGAGGCCGACGACTGGAAAAAAGTAGTAAACGAGTATATAGCCGACATCGCATACTGTTTTGACCCGAAAGAGACCGCACACGTGGCCGGTCAGTGGTTCAACGCCACCGAGGGCTGGAAGTGTATGGTCGCCCGCAAGTCTTTCGTACGCAAGTTCGACTGGAACGACGTCGAGATGAGCCAGAGCGACGACCAGCGTGTGACTTACTGGCAGACTTCTTCTCACGGTTTCACTGCCGAGAATACTTCTCTCGTCGGCGATGACTGGGGCAAGAACGGCTATCTCGCATACAAATACACGAACTGGGCTTATGACAACGACGGCAATATAGACTACAAAGCCAGCGCGCTCGTGCCCATGACCGCATGCTACGGCGGCGACTTCGCCGCTCTTCGTCTCGCCGAGGTATATCTGATGGCGGCCGAAGCTATCCTCCAGGGTGGTGGCGGCTCGCAGGGCGAGGCTCTCCAGTACGTCAACAATGTGCGTCAGCGCGCATATGGCGACAAATATGTGGCATGGACATCTCTGAGCATGACTGATCTTCAGGATGAGCGTTGCCGCGAGCTTTATCAGGAAAATACCCGTCGTACGGACCTTATCCGCTGGAACAAATGGTGCACAGGCTATACCTGGGAATGGAAAGGCGGACTTGCATCGGGCACAAACCTCCCCGAATACACCAAGAGCTATCCTATCCCGACACGTGTCATGACCTCTTCAAGTCTGCAGCAGCAGAAAGGCTATTGATCTGACGTCAGGATATCTAATCAATAAATTTTTAAGACAAAATGAAAAAAATATCGATTATATTGGCTATGTGCGCCGTGGCTCTCGGCTTTTCGTCCTGCAAACAGGAGGATGAACCCAAGTTCCACACGCCCACATCTTTCACCATAGCGACTCCGGCGCTCCAGAACATCGAGTTCGCCACTGCGACAGACCTGACGGACGCCGCCACCTTCAACCTGTTCTGCTCACAGCCGGACTACGGTTATTCGGCCATCTGCAACTATTCGGCTATAGTATCGCTCGACCCGGAATGTCCGGTAGAGAAAGTGGTGGACGAGACCACAGGTGCCGTGACAGTAAAACCTGTCGAAGGTAAGTCAATCGCACTCGAGAATGTCAATCCCACTTCGGCCGCGATGTCTATCAAGACTTTCGAACTCGGTGTGGCGCTCCTCAACCTCGGCGGTATCGTCAACGATCCGGACGCTTATGCTACCTCACAGTTCGCAGCCGGCCCCGTAAAGTGCTACTTCCGTGCGTTGTGCAGCATCAACGGTATCGACAACTCTGCTATCGCCTCCGACAATGTCGTAAGCTACAATGCCGTAAAGGTACAGTATGCCGAGAAGAAGGCTGCCTGGATCTACATAGTCGGTGACGTACAGAATCCCGAAACAGGCGTTGTCGATGGCTTCAAAGGTCCGTCGATGGCCAACTATGACCACTACTACAACAACTTCCGTCTCGAAGAGCCTCAGGAGATGATCGGACAGAAGATATATGTCGGCAAGTTCAACCTCAATCCGAAATCGGATGATCCGGATCTCTCGAACGTAGACGCTACTTCTCAGTTCCGTTTCTTCACCGAGCTCCTCGGCTGGACCGCTACCGCATCTCTCGGTTCTGCGGAAGCTGACTTCTATGTCCTCCCGATAGCCGACAAGTTCGATGCAGGCTACAGCGGCGACGTAGTTGCCCAGGGTCTCGGAAACTGGGGCGTATGGGTATCTGAACTCACACCGATGACCGTAGTCGTTGACCAGGTTCAGCTCAAGATCCATGTAAAGGAGGGCTTCCACGATGTGACATTCGTAGGCCGCGATCCTCAATTCAATTGATGCCTTTTAATCCCGGGAAGTCTTATTCCGGCTTCCCGGGCATAAAGCCAAAAATCTAAAACAGAAAATCAGACTTATGAAAAAAATAAAATTCATATCAGCAATAGCTCTGACCATGGT
>CAJJQT010000112.1 GCA_905193995.1 uncultured Porphyromonadaceae bacterium
CGCCGACTCATACATGATGAACATGATTACCAATCATGACCTCAACTCATGGGAGGGAACCGAGTTCGAGCGCCTCGGCAATCTGCAGGAGGCATTTGCCGTGCTGATGTACACACTGCCCGGTATGCCTCTGATATATACGGGGCAGGAGACGGGTATGAACCGTGCGTTCGAGTTTTTCGACAAGGATGAGGCTCCCGACTGGAACGGCAATCCGGAGGTGACAGCATTTTACAAAAAAATGAACGCACTCAAGCATGCCCGCAAGGAACTTGCCGCCGGCAGCGGTGTCGGCGCTCCCGTGGAACGTCTGGCGACGGTATCGCCCGATGTTATAGCCTTCAGACGCGGAGGTGTCATAGTGGCTGTGAATCTCGGCAAAGAAGCTGCGAAACCGTTCAAGAAAGCACCGTCTG
Organism: uncultured Porphyromonadaceae bacterium; assembly: GCA_905193995.1. Taxonomy (GTDB): domain Bacteria; phylum Bacteroidota; class Bacteroidia; order Bacteroidales; family Muribaculaceae; genus CAG-873. The sequence goes on from CAJJQT010000112.1 coordinate 417, forward strand.
TAAAAGGTATGGCGGACTGGATGACAGGTACGGTCGCCAAAATACCGGCCAAGCTTGCCCCGGGTGAATACCTGATACTAACGAGCGCAGAATAAAGACTTTACACCGATCAATATAAAATAACAGAAGATGCGCCCGACGGGAGTCCGGCGCATCTTTTTGTGTAACTAAGTCGGTTTAAATTGCAAAAGAGGGATGAAAAATTATAACTTTTTTGCAAATTTAATAAAAATTGTTATACTAATAGTAAAACTAAAAGAAATATAATTTGTATATTTGCAAACAAAATGAAAGCATTTCTAAACCGTTTCAATATATTTGTCTAACAATATAAATTTTCCAACTATGAATGTAGAAGAAATCGGCACAAATGCCGGCGCCGTGTGGCAGGCACTGAGCACAGCGGACGCAATGGGTGTAAAGCAGCTCAAGAAAGCGACCAAACTAAAAGACAAAGCGATCTTCGCCGCCCTGGGCTGGCTCGCCCGCGAAGGCAAGGTCAATATCGATGTTGACCCGGAGGACGAAAAAGAGCTTCTCGTAAGCCTCGTACAGGAATAAGATTCCCAACACCGCAATATACGGGGTCGCATCGTGCGCTGCCTGAGTGGCAGGCCGACGGTGCGGCCCTGTTGATGTAAAAGGCGGCGCGGACCGGAATGTGGACTGAATGTAGAAAAAATTATAAAAGAATTATTGCGGGTGCGGACAGAAGTTGCTACCTTTGGCATATCATAATTCATCACAACAACCGATGTACCGAAAAGGCAAACTATATTTCAGATACGGCACGATGGGATCGGCCAAGACCGCCATACTGCTGACAACGGCATACAACTTCGAGGAGCGGCACATGGACTACATGTGCCTCAAACCCGTAATAGACACACGCGAGACTCAGAACGTGATACGCTCGCGGATCGGCATCGAGCGCGAATGCCGGTGGATCTACGGCAACACCGACCTGTACCGGATGGCTGCGGACCTCTACGAAAACGACGGCCGGATAGTGGACTGGTATCTGATCGACGAGGCCCAGTTCCTGACGGAGGCCCAGGTAGACCAGCTGTCGCGGGTAGTCGACGACTTCGGCAGCAACGTAATATGCTACGGGCTGCGGACCGACTTCAAGAGCCATCTGTTCGAGGGGTCGCGGCGCCTGTTCGAGATCGCCGACACTATAGACGAGATAAAATCGACCTGTAACTGCGGTCACAAGACCATAATCAACGCGAGAATCGACAGCAACGGCGACTTCGTGGAGGACGGCGCCCAGGTAGAGATCGGGGGCGACGACCGCTACGTGGCCGTATGCCGCAAATGCTGGCGCAACAAACACATAGAGCAGAGCTCGCGCGCAATGCTGCCACTTGACCTGACACCAACGAACGACACAGACATATGATACTATCCAGCCTCAGAGAAGCCGAGCGCTACCGCCGGCTCTCGCCCCGCATAGCCAAGGCCCTCGACTGGCTGCGCAGCTACAACGAAGCCGAATTCGAGGAAGGCATCACCGACATAGGCGACGGCATCACCGTGAAGGCCGAGGCTCCGGGGCTGATGCCGCGCGAGCGCGCGCGACTCGAAGTCCACGAGAACTACATCGACATACACGTGCCACTGAAAGGCACGGAGACCTTCGGCTGGGCGCGCCGCGGCGACCTGATACTGCCTACGCAGCCATATGAAGAAGAAACCGACATAGGCTTCTACGGCGACCAGGCCCAATGCCTGCTGCACGTGCGGCCGGGTCAGTTCGTGATCTTCTTTCCGGAGGACGCCCACGCGCCGTGTATCGGAATCGGCACACACCGTAAACTTTGTATCAAGATTCCGGTTATATAATTATGAAAAGACTGATTCTACTGCTGTTCGCCGCCATGGCCATAGGCGCGTATGCCAACCATACCTTTACGGACGAAACGGTCCGCTACAAAGTGATGTACAAATGGGGGCTGATCAACAAGCAGGCGGGAACCGCCACGATCACCCTCCGCGACCGCGGCGACCACTACTCGGCACAGCTGACGGCACGGTCGGAGCCGTGGGCCGACAGATTTTACAGCGTGCGCGACACGCTCAACGGCCTTATCATGAAGGACGGCTTCCGGCCGACGTTCTATGAGAAAATAGCACACGAGGGAGGAGAGCTGAAGCACGACATAGTGCGCTTCTCCTACTCGGGGTCGCAGGTTACAGGCATGTGCAGCCGCCGGGTGGTTAAGAAAGGCAAGGAGACCGTGAACAAGAAACTGACGCTGCAGTCGTCCGGGACGACGGTCGACATGCTGTCGTCGTTCTACTACATGCGCGCGCTGCCTTTCGACAAATGGTCAAAGGGGCAGCAGCACACCATAACAATCTTCTCGGGCAAGCGCAAGGAAGCGCTGACGCTCAAATACCACGGCATAGAGACGGTGAAAGTCGAGGGTAAAAGCTATCAGTGCTACCACATCACCTTCATCTTCACGGGCGACGGGGGCAAGAAAACGTCGGACGACATGGACGCCTGGATCACGACAGACAGCCGTCGGACGGCCGTACAGCTCGAGGGTAAGCTTCCGGTGGGTAAAGTGCGCTGCATACTCATATAAGACTAAGACAAGATATAAGGGAAAACGCATATGTCGCTGATAACGAGAGTAACCGGATGGTATGACAAGGCGGTAAGCTACTGGAACTACTGCTCTCGCCTGGTCTGGCACGATACGCGCCGGTCGTGGAAGGTGAATGTCATCAAGACGCTCAACCTGTCGGTACGCTCGTTCTTCAACGGCGACATACAGACGCGCGCGTGCGCCATGACGTACCGCACGATCCTGGCAATCGTGCCGGCGCTGGCGCTGCTGTTCGCGATCGGCAGGGGCTTCGGACTGCAGAAAGTGCTCGAGGACGAGCTGATGACGGTGTTTCCAGCCCAGCGGCAGGCTGTAAGCTACGCACTGAACTTCGTAGACTCGTACCTGAATGCATCGTCGGAGGGCCTGTTTCTTGGTGTCGGCCTCGTATTCCTGCTGTGGACGCTGATATCGATGATGGGCAGTATCGAGGACACGTTCAACACCATCTGGGGTGTGAAGAACGGGCGCAGCCTGGGCCGCAAAATCACGGACTACACGGCAATGCTGCTTATACTGCCTATAGTGCTGATCTGTGCAAGCGGCATGACGCTGCTGCTGAGCTCGACGCTGCGTGCGATCTTCGACTTTCCGTTTTTCACGCCGCTGATCTCGGCGTTCGTCGAAATACTGTCGTGGCTGCTGACGTGCCTGTTCTTCACGCTGCTCTACGTGCTGATGCCGAACACTAAGGTAAAACTCGTCAACGCCTTGATCCCGGGAGTGCTCGCCGGGTCGGGGTTCATGCTGCTGCAGTGGATCTTCGTGACGGGCCAGATGTACGTGGCGCGCTACAATGCGATCTACGGCTCGGTATCCTTCCTGCCGCTGATGCTGATATGGCTTCAGCTGGTCTACGTAGTGACGTTCGCGGGAGCGGTGGTGTGCTACGCGTCGCAGAACATATTCATGTACAGTTTCAGCGACGCGATCGCCACGATGTCGTCGTCGTACTACGCGCGTCTGACGATAGCGGTCGGGGCAGTCGTAGTGCAGCGTTTCAATGCCGGCGAGGGAGCCACCACCGTCAAATACATGGCCCAGAACTACAATCTGCCGCCCAAGCTCGTGACGGTGATATGCGACAGGATGGTGACGGCCCGGATAATGTCGATCGCCGAAATCAATCCACAGAAAGAGCTGCGCGGGTACCAGCCGGCCGTGGACACGTCGAAACTGACGGTGGCCTACGTCTTCGAACAGCTCAACAAGACCGGCTCTGCCGACTTCATCCCCGACTTCGGGAAGAACTTCCCCGGTGTAGTGGAAGAGTACGAGCGCATCATCGCAAACGAAGCACAGGTGACCGAAACAATCACACTTTCGGATATTAAAATCAACACAAAACCCATAAAACACGATATGTCATGAAAAAAATCATCGCCACTCTGAACGCTCCGGGCGCCATAGGCCCCTACAGCCAGGCTATCGACACAGGTGCCTTTGTATTCGCATCGGGCCAGATACCCATCAATCCCGCGGACGGTAAAATCCCGTCAGACATCAAGTCGCAGACGGTGCAGGCCATAGCCAACGTGGCCGCAATCCTGAACGAAGCGGGCCTGACGCTCGACAACGTGGTAAAGACGACTGTCTTCCTGGCCGACATGGCCGACTTCGGAGCCATGAACGAGGTCTACGGCCAGGCATTCTCGGCGCCCTACCCGGCCCGGTCGGCGGTTGCCGTGAAGGACCTTCCGAAGAAGGTGCTTGTGGAAATTGAGGTCGTGGCAGCCCGCTGATTTTGCCGGTCTGCGGAAAATACTTACCTTTGCACCGGTAACCCGTTGTCGGGTCGCCGGTGCAAATCATATATCATACTTATATCATGCGAAATCTATTACTGCTACTGACACTGCTCCTGAGCGCGGCAGCGGCGAGAGCCGTGAGCTACTCGGGCACGCTGCCCGTGCTGTTCATCAGCACCGAGAACGGGCAGGCGATCACATCAAAGGACACATACCTCAAGGCCACATACTATCTGGACAACATGGGTATAGAAGGCGTCGAACCTGTGGGCACAGCTGCCGAGCCGCTGACCATGCAGATCCGCGGGCGCGGCAACTACTCGTGGTGGGGCTTCGACAAAAAGCCCTACCGCATCAAGCTCGACACGAAGCAAGCGCTCTTAGGGATGAACAAGAGCAAGCACTTCGCACTGCTGGCGCACGCCGATGACACATTCGGCTTCATGCGCAACGCCGTCGGCTTCCAGATCTCGCGCCTGATCGGGATGCCCTGGACGCCTGCCGACGCGCCCCTGGAGGTAGTGCTCAACGGCGACTACATAGGCCTCTACTTCCTGACCGAGACCATCCGCGTCGACAAGGACCGTGTCGACATAGTCGAACAGCCCGACCTTGCCACCGCACCCGATGAAATCACCGGCGGCTGGCTCGTGGAGATCGACAACTACGAGGACGATCCGCACATAACCCTGTACGAAAAGGATGCCGAACACAGCAAGATAACATTCACATACAAGACACCTGAAGAGCTCTCCGACCCTCAGAAGGCGTATCTCACCGACCAGATGACGGCCATCAACGACGCCATCTACCGGCCCGACCTCAACGACAATACGTGGGAGGAATACGTCGACACCGACATCCTGGCCCGCTACTACATCACCCAGGAGGTTGTCGACGACTTCGAATCATTCCACGGCAGCTGCTACCTATACAAGAACCGAGGGGACGGGAAATGGATGTTCGGACCCGTGTGGGACTTCGGCAACGCCTTTACCTTCGACAAGACCCAGTACATATATAAGGGACGTCAGTGGCACAACACGTGGATCGAACAGATGTGCCGCCATCCGCACTTCATGGAGACTGTCAAGGCCGTGTGGGCCGACTTCCGCACCGCCCGCTTCAACGAAATATACGGCTACATAGACACATACGCCGAACGGATCAAGGCGGCGGCCGTCTGTGACGCCGAGCGCTGGCCGTCGTACGGCTGCGCCGACGTCGCGGCCAAGGCATCGACGGTGAAGGACCGGCTACGTGCCAGCGAGCGCTGGCTGCAGTCGCAATGGGGCGAGCTGCCGACCTATACGGCTTATTATCAGAACAACCTGCTGCCCTACTGGAACGAGGTACACGCCTACGTGTGGTATACGACCGACAACGCCGTCGTGACCCTCAACGGCGGCTGGCCCGGCCATAAAATCGAGCTGGACGCAGCAACCGGCTACTACAAGCTCAGCTTCAAATCCGACGAACTGCCCGACAACACCATGATCATCTTCAACAACGGCAACGCCAAGGGCGACAATCAGACGGCCGACCTCGAGTTCATCGACGGCGGCATATACAACCGCCGCGGCTTCATAGGCCTGGACGTCGCAGACATAGCCGCCACGGGCTTAGAAATCAGCGTGCGCGGCGGAGCGATCGTGGTGAACTCGGAGAGCAACGGAACGGTAAGCATCACGGACGTGGCCGGCCGCAGCATACCCCTCGCGATCACAGCCGGCGAAAACATAATTGACGGTTTAGCCCCGGGCATATACTTCGTCGGCGGCCGCAAGATAGCACTCAGATAAAATATCGGGCGTAAATCGGGCGCAGGCTGGAAAGCCTCCTTTCCATGACACGCTGATCGGGACGCAGGCCGGAAAGGCTGCGTCCCTTAATTTTTAGCGAGGAGGTTGGCGAGGGCTGTGAGGCGGTGGCGGAAGCGGTCGATAGCTTCGGACTGAGCTTTTGTGAGTCCGCGGGCGTCGAGGCCGCAGCCGGCACGGGTGCAGAAGCGGGCCGATGAGTC
>CAJJQT010000113.1 GCA_905193995.1 uncultured Porphyromonadaceae bacterium
GCACTGGTCTCCAAAACCAGGTGTCGGGAGTTCGAGCCTCTCTTCCCGTGCTAAATTTTTGAAAATGAAGAAACTTAAACTACTTACGAATATCGAGGAGTCTTACGACGAACTTCGTTACAAGACTTCTTGGCCCACCAAGAAGCAGGTTGTAAAATCTGCTATTCTCGTGATGATTGCTTCCGTAATTATCGCTCTGATAATTTTCATCATGGACCAGGTGGTAGACCGCTTGATGCACTTCATTTACAGCTTTTAAAACAGATCCGGCTCGGAAATGGAAACATCGACTACTGACAACAAGCGCGGGTGGTACGTGCTGCGTGCCATCTCGGGCAAGGAAGCCAAGGTAAAGGAGATTCTTGACGCACAGATCAAGAACACCGACCTTGGCAATTATCTGTTTCAAGTCTTGATCCCGACCGAGAAGGTGATGGCAGTGCGTAACGGCAAGAAGATTGTGAAAGAACGCAATCTCTACAGCGGCTACGTATTCATCGAAGCTGACCTCCGCGGCGAGGTGATCCATCAGCTTGTCAACACGACCAACGTCATCGACTTCCTCCGCGGACGCGAGAAGGGCGCACAGCCCGAACGCCTCCGTCAGGCCGAAGTGATGCGCATGCTGGGCGCGGCCGACGAGCTGAGCGATCCGTCGGGCGCCGAGGTCAACGACTACATCGTCGGGGAGACCGTCAAGGTGAACGACGGGCCGTTCAACGGCTTCACGGGCACCATCGAGAAAGTCGACCGCGAGAAGAAGAAGCTGACAGTGATGGTCAAGATATTCGGTCGTCCGAATCCTCTGGAATTGGATAATTCGCAGGTAGAGCGCGAATGACCGCAGTGAAGGTTACGCTCACCGCAGACACAAGCGCAAGATTAATTATCTTTTTAATTAGTTTTTACAATGGCTAAAGAAATTGCTGGACAAATCAAATTGCAGATTAAAGGCGGAGCAGCCAACCCCTCGCCCCCAGTAGGTCCTGCCCTGGGTTCGAAGGGTATCAACATCATGGAATTTTGCAAGCAATTCAATGCCCGCACTCAGGACAAAGCCGGTAAGATTCTCCCTGTAGTCATCACGTACTACACCGACAAGTCTTTCGACTTCATCGTGAAGACTCCCCCGGTTGCGATCCAGCTCAAGGAAGCCGCCAAGATCAAGAGCGGCTCGAAGGAGCCCAACCGCAACAAGGTGGCGGAGATCACATGGGACCAAGTGCAGGCGATTGCTACTGACAAGATGCCTGACCTGAACTGCTTCACCGTAGATTCTGCCATGCGTATGGTAGCCGGTACGGCCAGAAGTATGGGTATCACCGTCAAAGGCGATTTCCCCGGTAAATAACTTATAAACTTCAATTGTAATGAGTAAACTGACTAAAAACCAAAAGTTAGCCCTTGCAAAGATTGAAGCCGGGAAGACTTATACCCTTGCAGAAGCCTGCGAGAAGGTAAAGGAAATCACCTACACCAAGTTCGACGCATCGCTCGACATCGACGTGCGTCTTGGTGTTGATCCCCGTAAGGCTAACCAGATGGTGCGTGGTGTGGTAACACTGCCCCACGGCACCGGCAAGACTATCCGTGTGCTCGTCCTGTGTAACCCGGACGCCGAGGCCGCAGCCAAGGCAGCCGGCGCTGACTATGTCGGCCTGGACGAATATATCGAGAAAATCAAAGGCGGATGGACCGACGTCGACGTCATCATCACGCAGCCTGCCATCATGGGCAAGATCGGTGCTCTGGGCCGTATCCTCGGTCCGCGCGGCCTGATGCCTAACCCCAAGAGCGGCACTGTGACGATGGACGTAGCGAAGGCCGTCGAGGAAGTCAAGAAGGGTAAGATCGACTTCAAGGTCGACAAGAACGGTATCGTTCACACGTCGATCGGCAAGGTTTCGTTCACACCCGAGCAGATGCGCGACAACGCACGCGAGTTTATCAACACACTGATCAAGCTCAAGCCTGCCACCGCCAAGGGTACATATATCAAGAGCATTTATCTTTCGAGCACCATGAGCCCCGGCGTGAAAGTCGACTCAAAGTCCGTCGAAGGTTAACCCCAAATTAATCCACGTAGACTATGAAAAAGGAAGATAAAGCTATAGTAATCGAAAAGATTGCGGATACCCTGAAGGCCTACAACGGCTTCTACCTTGTAGAGACAGCCGGACTGAACGCCGAGAAGACCAGCGAGCTTCGCCGCGCATGCTTCAAGGCCGACATCAAGCTGATGGTCGTGAAGAACACGCTGCTCCACAAGGCCCTCGAATCTTTAGACGCTGACTTTTCGGAGCTGTATCCGGCACTCGCAGGCTCGACCTCGCTGATGTGCACCAACGTGGGCAACGCGCCTGCGAAGCTTCTGAAAGACTTTGTCAAGAAAGGTGACACCCTTCCCGCGCTCAAGGGCGCATATGTAGAAGAGACGGTATACCTCGGAGCCGACCAGCTCGACGCACTTGCCTCGATCAAGAGCAAGAACGAGCTCATCGCCGACGTCATCGCCCTGCTGCAGTCGCCTGCCAAGAACGTCGTTTCGGCCCTCCAGTCGGGCAGCACGAAGCTCCACGGCATCCTTGAGACGCTCTCAAACAAAGAATAAAAGCATCCACCAACATCGATTAATAACAAATAAACAAATACTAAAATGGCAGATTTAAAAGCTTTTGCTGAACAACTTGTTAATCTTACCGTCAAGGAAGTAAACGAACTCGCTCAGATCCTGAAGGACGAGTACGGCATCGAACCCGCCGCAGCCGCTGTCGCTGTAGCCGCCGGTCCTGTTGCAGCTGCCGCCGCTGAAGAGAAGACTTCGTTCGACGTAGTCCTCAAGGCAGCCGGTGCCAACAAGCTCCAGGTAGTCAAGAAGGTTAAGGACGTAGCCGGTCTTGGCCTGAAGGAAGCTAAGGAAATGGTTGACAACGCTCCCTCTGTTGTCAAGGAAGGCGTCACCAAGGACGAGGCTGAGGCTCTCAAGAAAGAGCTCGAAGAAGCCGGCGCCGAAGTCGAACTTAAATAAATCACCTGATTTACAGGCAAATGGGTTAAGAAGACTCCTACGGGAGTATTCTTAGCCCCTTTGTGTTGTAAAACATACGGCAGGCCATCGCGAGCATTCGCGGCGGCCTTAAAGACGTCAGAAAACTAAAGCGGACCGCCCCAGTCGCGGCCCGGATGGCGGACAGGCCTCGAGCACGAGGCGCAATTTTTAAGTTCCCCGATAACCATCCCCACCAACTTAACCTCAATTTCATAGATGTCAGTTTCCTCAGATAACAAACGCATAAATTTTGCAACGGTAAAGAACCCGCTTCCTTACCCTGACTTCCTGGAAGTGCAGCTCAAATCGTTCCGCGACTTTCTGCAGCTCGACACTCCGCCGGAGAAACGCAAAAACGAAGGTCTGTTCAAGGTCTTTGCCGAAAACTTCCCGATAGCCGACACCCGCAACAACTTCGTGCTGGAGTTCCTCGACTATTATATTGATCCGCCCCGCTACACCATCGAGGAATGTCTCGAGCGCGGTCTGACATATTCGGTTCCGCTAAAAGCGAAGCTGAAGCTCTACTGCACCGACCCCGACCACGAAGACTTCGCCACTGAAATTCAGGATGTATACCTCGGTCCGATCCCGTACATGACCGAGAAGGGAACTTTTGTAATCAACGGTGCCGAGCGCGTCGTCGTGTCGCAGCTGCACCGCTCGCCGGGCGTGTTCTTCGGTCAGAGCACCCACGCTAACGGCACCAAACTCTATTCGGCACGCATCATCCCCTTCCGCGGCTCGTGGATCGAATTCGCCACGGACATCAACAATGTGATGTATGCCTACATCGACCGCAAGAAGAAATTACCGGTGACCACGCTGCTGCGTGCCATCGGACTTGAAAGCGACAAGGACATCATCGAGATCTTCGGCCTGGCCGAGGAAATCAAGGTCAACAAGACCAACCTCAAGAAGGCCCTGGGCCGCAAGCTCGCCGCCCGCGTCCTGAAGACCTGGATCGAGGACTTCGTCGACGAAGATACGGGCGAAGTCGTGTCGATCGAGCGCAACGACGTCGTTGTCGACCGCGAGACCGTACTCGAAGAGGAGCACATCGACATGATCCTCGAGAGCGGCGTACCCAACATCCTGCTCCACAAGGAGGATGTCAACACCAGCGACTACTCGATCATATTCAACACCCTGCAGAAAGACCCGACGAACTCAGAGAAGGAGGCCGTACAGTATATCTACCGGCAGCTGCGCAACGCCGAGCCGCCGGACGACGCCAGCGCCCGCGAGGTCATCACCAACCTCTTCTTCAGCGACAAGCGCTACGACCTGGGCGAGGTGGGCCGCTACCGCATCAACAAGAAGCTGAACCTCGACACCTCGATGGACGTCAAGGTGCTCACGCGCGACGATATCATCAACATCATCAAGTATCTGATCGAGCTGATCAACTCCAAGACCGATGTCGACGATATCGACCACCTGAGCAACCGCCGCGTCCGCACCGTGGGCGAGCAGCTCTACAACCAGTTCAACGTGGGTCTGGCGCGCATGTCGCGTACGATCCGCGAGCGCATGAACGTGCGCGACAGCGAGGTGTTCACCCCCATTGACCTGATCAACGCCAAGACCATCTCGAGCGTGATCAACACGTTCTTCGGCACGAGCGCCCTGTCGCAGTTCATGGACCAGACCAACCCGCTGGCCGAAATCACCCATAAGCGCCGTATGTCGGCCCTGGGCCCCGGCGGTCTGTCGCGCGAGCGCGCCGGCTTCGAGGTGCGCGACGTGCACTACACCCACTACGGCCGTCTGTGCCCGATCGAGACTCCTGAAGGCCCGAACATCGGTCTGATCTCGTCGCTGTGCGTCTACGCCAAGATCAACGACCTGGGCTTCATCGAGACGCCCTACCGCAAGGTCGAGAACTCGCGCGTCGACCTCAAGAACGACGAGGTCGTATACCTCACGGCCGAGAACGAGGAGGGCAAGGTCATCGCTCAGGGCAACGCGCCGCTGAACGACGACGGCACCTTCGTGCGCGACCGCGTCAAGGCCCGTCTCGACGCCGACTTCCCCGTCGTTCCGCCGTCGGACGTCGAGCTCATGGACGTGTCGCCGCAGCAGATCGCGTCGATCGCCGCATCGCTGATCCCCTTCCTGGAGCACGACGACGCCAACCGCGCCCTGATGGGATCGAACATGATGCGCCAGGCCGTACCTCTGATCCACAACGAGGCGCCCATAGTCGGCACCGGCATCGAAGCCCAGCTGGCCCGCGACTCGCGCACCCAGATCATGGCCGAAGGCGCAGGCGTCATCGAATACGTCGACGCCACTACCATCCGCATCCGCTATGACCGCACCGAAGAGGAGGAATTCGTCGCTTTCGAGGACGCTGTCAAGGAATACCAGATCCCGAAGTGGCGCAAGACCAACCAGAGCATGACCATCGACCTGCGCCCGATCTGCAACGTAGGCCAGCGCGTGGTCAAGGGCGACATCCTCACCGAGGGCTACGCCACCGAGAACGGCGAGCTCGCCCTGGGCCGCAACCTCAAGGTTGCGTTCATGCCCTGGAAGGGATATAACTATGAGGACGCCATCGTACTCAACGAACGCCTCGTGCGCGACGACATCCTGACGTCGGTTCATGTCGACGAGTACTCGCTCGAAGTCCGCGAGACAAAGCGCGGCCTCGAGGAGCTCACCAGCGACATCCCCAACGTCAGCGAGGACGCCACCAAGGACCTCGACGAGCGCGGCATCATCCGCATCGGCGCCCACGTAGTCCCCGGCGATATCATGATCGGCAAGATCACGCCCAAGGGCGAGAGCGATCCGACCCCCGAGGAGAAGCTGCTGCGCGCCATCTTCGGCGACAAGGCCGGCGACGTCAAGGACGCATCGCTAAAGGCCTCGCCGTCGCTCAAGGGCGTCGTCATCGGCACCAACCTCTTCAGCCGCGCCGCCAAGAAGAAAAAATCCAAGAGCGCCAACGCAATACTGCCGCAGCTCGACGAAAAATACGAAAATCAGCAGAACGCCCTGCGCGAAGTGCTCGTGGGCAAGCTGATGACCCTCACCGCCGGCAAGACGTCGCAGGGTGTCAAGGACTTCCTGGGCAGCGAGATCATACCCAAGGGTACGAAATTCACCGCCGAGGTACTCCGCGACATCAACTACGACACCATCAACCTGAGCAAGTGGACCGCCGACGCCCACAAGAACGACCTGATCCGCCAGACGATCGTCAACTACCTGCGCAAGTCCAAGGAAATCGACGCCGAACTCCGCCGCAAGAAGTTCGACCTCTCGATCGGCGACGAGCTGCCCTCGGGCATCATGCAGATCGCCAAGGTCTACATCGCCAAGAAGCGTAAGATCGGCGTGGGCGACAAGATGGCCGGCCGCCACGGCAACAAGGGTATCGTCTCGCGCATCGTGCGCCAGGAGGACATGCCCTTCCTGGCCGACGGTACTCCGGTCGACATCGTGCTGAACCCCCTGGGCGTGCCTTCGCGTATGAACCTGGGCCAGATCTTCGAGACAGTCCTGGGCTGGGCCGGCCGCGAGCTGGGCGAGAAATTCGCCACCCCGATCTTCGACGGCGCCACCATGGACGACCTCAACGAATGGACCGACAAGGCCGGCCTGCCGCGCTACGGCAAGACCTACCTCTACGACGGCGGCACCGGCAACCGCTTCGACCAGCCCGCCACCGTGGGCGTGATCTACATGCTGAAGCTCGGCCACATGGTCGAGGACAAGATGCACGCACGCTCCATCGGC
>CAJJQT010000114.1 GCA_905193995.1 uncultured Porphyromonadaceae bacterium
TGGGAAGCCAAGCCAAGCGCCCCCGCCGCCGAAGCCTGACAGCCTCCGCACAAGCACCCACTGCAGCCGTCCGCACCCACTGCGAGCGGTTGTATACATATATTTGTGTATGCCCCGCGCCATGCCGGCCGTCCCGACGGCAAAAAAATACCTTATTCGGGGTATTGCCGGGGCGCCGCCGTGGCCGTAACTTTGCACCGGTAAAGAAATGAGTTTCTACCGAACTGTTTTGGTTGGCGCAGAGACAGCCACTCTGCACTGAAGAAAAAAACTTCTCATAAATTAGGTAATTAACCACACCTCATACGTCGCCCGGGGAAGCCGAGAGGCCGTGCCGGAGCGGGGTATGAGATTTTTTTGAATATTCTTTTGAATTTTATTTGTATTTTTCGTTTTACTTTTGTTATTTCGCAGGGTGAATTGACACTTCAAATCAAAATAGAAAAAACATTCCATAATAAGACTCACAAGATGATATTCAAATTCAGAATAGTTTCGGACGGCGCCGAGAATTTCAAGCGCGAGATTCAGATCGACGCACAGGCCACGTTCCTCGACCTGAAAAACGCTATCTGCGACTCTGTCGGCTACGACAAGACCCAGATGGACTCATTCTTCATCTGCGACGACAACTGGGAAAAGGAGAAAGAGATCTGCTACGAGGACATGGGCTTCGACAGCGACCAGGAAGTGTGGCTCATGGACGACGCCGTGCTTGAGGACTTTATCGACGACGAGGGCCAGCGCCTGCTGTTCGTGTTCGACTACATGACCGACCGCGCCATGTTCATGGAAATGACCGAACTCACAGCCGGAAAGACGCTCAAGGACCCCGTGTGCTCGCTCTCACTGGGCCAGGCTCCGGCTCAGCACGTCGACCTTGACGAATTCGACAAGCAGATCGACGCAAAGGCCGCAAAGGCCACGATTCCCGAAGACTTCGACGAGGACTTCCTGGGCACCGACCAGTTCTCGCCCGACGAATTCGAGGCCGGCGGTTTCAACGAGCTGGAACTCTGATCACAGCGATGTCAGTAATAACAGACCTTAAGGAAAAGGTCCTCGCCGGCGGCTCGCTGACCGACGACGAGGTGTATTCACTGCTCGACGTACCCTCGGCCGACCTGCGCGAAGCCGCTGCGGAAGTCACCGCCGCCCTGAGTCCGCGCCGCTTCGACTCGTGCTCGATAGTCAACGCACGTTCGGGCCGCTGCTCCGAAAACTGCAAGTGGTGCGCCCAGTCGGCCCACTACCATACCGGCTGCGACACATATCCCCTCATCGACGAAAGCCACTGCATGGCCATGGCCCGCCACAATGCCTCGCGCGGCGTCATGCGCTTCTCGCTCGTGGCCAGCGGCCGCTCCGTCAAGGGCGAGGCCCTGCAGAAGATGGCCTCCATGCTGCGCCGCGCCAAGGACGAGACCGGCATCAGCACCTGCGCATCGATGGGACTCCTCACCGCCGACGAGCTGCAGACCCTCTGGGATGCCGGCGTGCGCCGCTACCACTGCAACCTGGAGACGGCGCCATCGCACTTCGCCACGCTCTGCACCACCCACACCGTCGACGACAAGCTCGCAACCATCGAAGCCGCCCGGCGCATAGGATTCGAAGTGTGCTCCGGCGGCATCATCGGCATGGGCGAGACCGCCCGCCAGCGGGCCGAATTCGCCATCACTCTGCGCCGCGCCCGACCCGCGTCGATCCCGATCAACATACTTTCGCCGATCCCCGGCACTCCGCTGGCCGACACACCTCCCATATCCGACGACGAGATCCTCGACACGATAGCCATCTTCCGCCTCGCCCACCCGACCGTCACGCTCCGCTTTGCCGGAGGCCGCGCCCGCCTCAGCGCCGACGTGCAGCAGCAGGCCATGCGCATCGGCATCAACGGCGGTCTTGTCGGCGACATGCTCACGACCGTCGGCTCTAAGATCGACGACGACATCGCCGCCGTCGAACGCGCCGGATACGAATTCTAAGCCGAACCGCCCATGACCGACAGGCCTGCATCAGCCCCCACCAACGCCCTGCGCAAGCTCACCGCCTCTCTGGCCGCCGCCAAGGGGCGCCGCCGGAGCGGTCTCTTCGCCGCCGAAGGCACCAAATGCGTGCTCGACACGCTCGGTGCCTTCCGTCTGCGCTACGTGGCCGCCACGGCCGACTGGCTTGCCGCCCATCAGCTCGGGCCTGAGGCCGACGGCGCCGACATCTACGAGTGCCGCCGCGCCGACCTGGTCGAGATGACCTCGCTGTCCCTCGCCCCCGACGTCATCGCGGCTTTCGAGATTCCGCAGCCCGAGACCTTCGACCCCGCCTCCCTCGACGGCCGGCTGACACTGGCTCTCGACCGCGTACAGGACCCCGGCAACCTCGGCACCATCATCCGCACCGCCGACTGGATGGGCGTCAGCCGCATTCTCGCTTCGGCCGACACAGCCGACTGCTTCAACCCCAAGACCGTGCAGGCCACCATGGGCGCACTGGCGCGCGTCAGGCTCGTCTACGGCGACCTGCCCGCAATGCTCGCCGAGGCCCGCAGCCGCGGCATCGAGGTGGCAGGCACCTTCCTCGACGGCGCTGACATCTACACCGCCGCCCTTCCACGGCAGGCCGTCATAGTCATGGGCAACGAAGGCAGCGGCATCGGCCCCGAAGCGGCCGCGCACGTCAGCTCGCGACTGCTCATTCCTTCCTACCCCCCCGGCCGCCCGACCTCCGAATCGCTCAACGTCGCCACGGCCACGGCAATAGTCCTCTCCCAGTTCGTCTCGCGCAATTATGGCAAAGATTAAGTACAAATCGGCATGGTTCTGCAGCGAATGCGGCGCCGAATCGCCCCGCTGGAGCGGCCGCTGCCCCGCCTGCGGGGCCTGGAACACGATGGTCGAAGAGCGCGTGGCCGCCGCAGGCGCCTCACGCTCGCCGTCGCCCGTCAGCCGCGGCCGATCCGAGCTCAAGGCCCTCAACGACATATCGGCCGCCGAAATGCCGCGCATCAAGCTGCCGTCGGCCGAGCTCAACCGCGTTCTCGGCGGCGGCCTCGTGCCGGGCGAGATGGTCCTCATCGGCGGCGAGCCCGGCGTTGGCAAGTCGACACTCGTGCTCCAGAATCTGCTGTCGATCCGCTCCAAGAACATACTCTACGCCTCAGGCGAGGAAAGCGCCACGCAGCTCAAGATGCGCGCCGACCGCCTCGGACGGGGCAGCGACAACCTCTTCATAGTATGCGAAACCTCGCTCGAGAACATCCTGGAGCACATAGCGCGCCTCGAGCCCGGAATCGTCGTCATCGACTCCATCCAGACCATCGCATCCGACGCGCTCGAAGCATCGGCCGGCTCGGTCAGCCAGGTACGCGAGTGCGCCGCACGCCTGCTCAAATACGCCAAGGAGAGCGACGTTCCCGTCCTGCTCATCGGCCACATCACCAAGGATGGCTCGCTCGCCGGCCCGAAGGTGCTCGAACACATCGTCGACGCCGTGCTGCAGTTCGAGGGCGACCGCCAGTACATGTTCCGAATCCTGCGCGCCATCAAGAACCGCTTCGGCAACACCGCCGAACTCGGCATCTACGAGATGGGACAGAAAGGCCTCCGCGAAGTCACAAATCCGTCGGAACTGCTGCTTTCGGCCGGCGACACCGACCTGTCGGGCGTCGCCGTGGGCGTCACCGTCGACGGTGCCCGGCCTTTCCTGATCGAGGTCCAGGCCCTGGTCAGCACGGCCGCCTACGGCACCCCCCAGCGCAGTGTCAACGGCTTCGACTCCAAGCGCGCCAACATGCTCCTGGCCGTCCTCGAGAAGCGCGTCGGATTCAAGCTCGCCGCCAAGGACGTGTTCCTCAACATCGCGGGCGGAATCCGCGTCAGCGATCCGGCCCTCGACCTGCCCGTCATATGCTCCATCCTGTCGAGCAACTTCGACATCGCCCTCGGCCACGACATCTGCCTCACCGGCGAGGTCGGCCTCTCGGGCGAGATACGCCCCGTGGCCCGCATCGAGCAGCGCATCGCTGAAGCCGAAAAGCTCGGCATGAGCCGCATCGTCGTTCCCGCAGGCAACCTCAAGGGCATCGACCGCAGCCGCTTCACCATCGACATCTTCGAGGCCGCCCGCGTCACCGACGCCGTTAGGGAGCTTTTCTCCTGAACCTATCCGCAACTCCTTCTTAATACCAAATCGCCATGAAACGTTTCATCACTCTTTTCATTCTACTCATTGCCTTGACCTTCAGTTCTTCGGCACAGATGTGCGACAAGAACGACTATCAGTATTTCTTCGGCTGGCTTCCCATGCTGGCCGGGAGTGCCACTCCCGACAAAGTCGATGTCTTCGCCCAGCCAAGCCTGATTAATTACGGCTGGATTCAGAACGGCGGCACTGTTCCCGCGGCAGCTGAAAATGTCGAAGTATCGAAATTCATGCATGGCGACCAGACCATCTACGTATGGAAATTCGCCGAGCCCTCGGCCATTCCCCTGCCCCTGTACACGGCCTTCATTCCCCGCGGCGACAACTACGTCACCGTCCAGCTCGAGCTGTCGCTCGACGACTGCTGGGTGCTCGGCGAGTCGGTGGAATACGGTTCTCACTCCAACTGCGGCACCGTCGACCGACCGGCCGACGCCGAAGGGTTCCTGAAGCTGATCAAGGACAAAAAGATTCTTAAATAGATCTTTCCTCGCCGCACGCCTCCGTGTGCTTGGACGGCTCGCGGATTTTCCGTAAATTTGCAGTCCAAATCATAGTAAATGAAGTTTACTCTCGAAAAGACACTCCCCGACAGCGGCGCGCGCGCCGGCACCATATTCACCGACCACGGCGAGATACCGACGCCGATATTCATGCCCGTCGGCACTCTCGGCGCCATCAAGGCTGTCCACATCCACGAGATGCGCGACCAGGTTGACGCCCGCATCATCCTGGGCAACACCTACCACCTGTACCTGCGCCCGGGCACCGACGTGCTCCGCGCCGCCGGCGGTCTCCACCGCTTCAACGGCTGGGACCGCCCGATCCTCACCGACAGCGGCGGCTTCCAGGTCTTCTCCCTGAGCGACAACCGCAAGCTCACCGAGGAAGGCGCACACTTCCGCAGCCACATCGACGGATCGAAGCACCTGTTCACGCCCGAGAAGGTCGTCGACATACAGCGCGTCATCGGCTCCGACATCATGATGGCCCTCGACGAGTGCCCCCCCGGCATGGCCGACTACGACTACGCCCGCCGCTCGCTCGGCCTCACCCAGCGCTGGCTCCGCCGCGGCTGGGACCACTTCAACGCCACCGAGCCGCTCTACGGCCACTCGCAGGCATTCTTCCCGATTGTCCAGGGCTGCCGCTTCAAGGACCTGCGCCGCGACGCCGCCCGCTTTGTGGCCGATCTCGGAGCCGAAGGCAACGCCATCGGCGGCCTGGCCGTCGGCGAGCCCACCGAAGTCATGTATGAGATGATCGAGGTCGTCAACGAAGAGCTGCCCGCCGACCGTCCGCGCTACCTGATGGGCGTCGGCACCCCGATCAACATCCTCGAGGCCATCGACCGCGGCGTCGACATGATGGACTGCGTCATGCCCACCCGCAACGGCCGCAACGGCATGCTCTTCACTCCCGAAGGCACCATGAACATGCGCAACGCCAAGTGGGCTACCGACTTTTCGCCCATCTGGGCCGACAGCC
Source organism: uncultured Porphyromonadaceae bacterium (assembly GCA_905193995.1). Taxonomy (GTDB): domain Bacteria; phylum Bacteroidota; class Bacteroidia; order Bacteroidales; family Muribaculaceae; genus CAG-873. Next base: position 5,689 of record CAJJQT010000114.1, read on the forward strand.
CTGCCCTGACCGACCGCGTCTACTCCCGCGCCTACCTGCGCCACCTGTTCATCTCCCAGGAAATCCTGGCCATGCAGATCGCCTCGATACATAATCTCACGTTCTACCTCTGGCTCGTCCGCCAGGCGCGCCGCCACATCCAGGCCGGCGACTTCGCCACCTGGAAGGCCGACATGGTCCGGCGACTCGGCCGCAGGCTTTAACCGATAACCCCTCAACAGTCCGACGCCGTGTTCAAGATCATCGACCGATACATAATCCGCAAATTCCTCGGGACGTACATCTTCGCCATAGCCCTGCTGCTGGCCATCGTCGTCATGTTCGACGTCAACGAGAAGCTCGACTCGTTCCTCAAGGCGCCCCTGAAGGCCACGGTCGTCGACTACTTCGTCAACTTCCTGCCCTACTTCGCCAACCAGTTCTCGCCGCTGTTCACCTTCATCGCCGTCATCTTCTTCACCTCGAAGCTCGCCGGCAACAACGAGATCGTAGCCATGCTCTCGACCGGCATGAGCTTCCGACGCCTGCTGCGGCCCTACCTGCTGTCGGCATTCGTCATAGCGGCCGCCACCTGGGTGCTCGGAGCCTACATCATACCACCGGCCAACGTCAAGCGCATCAACTACACCAACACCTACGTCAAGAACAAGCGCGTCGACTACGGCGCCAACATCATGCTCATGGTAGCGCCCGGCGAGATAGCCTACATCAGCCGCTACGACAACATCACCAAGACCGGCAGCCGCTTCACGCTCGAGAAGTTCGACGGCAAGCAGATCGTCTCGCGCCTGACGGCCCGCAGCATCGGATGGGACACCCTCTACAGCTGGAAGGTCTACGACTACACGATACGCGACTTCAAGGACAACCGCGAGCTGATACGCCGCGGCGCCGCCCTCGACACGACTATTCCCTTCGAGCCACGAGACTTCCTCATCGCCAAGAACGACCACGAGAAAATGACTACGCCGGCACTCGAACGGTACATCGAGCGCCAGCGCA